>NZ_JBKVWU010000011.1:0-37919 GCF_046972485.1 Hominilimicola sp. | reverse complement strand
CCCATCAATACAAGTCCTATCGCCGACAAAAAAAGGACTTGCCGGAACGATTGCATTAAACAAACTGTTGCAGTCACACATCAATCCGTATGACGAAAGACGTCCGCAACACGTTTTCGGCAATATAACTTTCCGTGTCGGCGACAAAGTTATGCAGACAAAAAACAATTACGATATGGTCTATTCACGCGAAAACGGCGAGGACGGTATGGGGATTTTCAACGGTGATATGGGAATTATAGAGAGTATTTCCGTCCGCGACAAGTGTATGAATATCGTGTTTGATGAGGACAAGCTCGTTGAATATCCCTTTACCAATCTTGATGAGCTTGACCTTGCGTACGCGATAACCGTCCACAAAAGTCAAGGCAGTGAGTTCCCTATCGTGATTATGCCCGTATGCTCATTCTCGCCTATGCTTATGAGCCGCAACTTATTTTACACCGCCGTAACGCGTGCAAGAGATATGGTTGTGCTTGTCGGCAGCGAAAAGACTATTCAAAATATGACTATGAACAACCAATTTCATCAACGATTTACGGGACTTACGGAAAAGTTAGTTGCGGTAAAAAAATTTGTTGCCGAGAAAGAGGAAAATTCATAAACGCTTGAAATATTCGGCAAATTATTGTATAATAGAAATACAGAGGTGATATAATGCGAGGAGCGATTTTTGACGTTGACGGAACATTGCTTGATTCAATGCAGGTTTGGTGGGACGTTGTAGTAGATTTTTTCAAAGAACACGGTGTTGAATTGCCTTACGAGGAGGCAAAGGAATACAAAGAAATGACTATGAAAGAATCCATCCCAACAATAAAAAACAGACTTAATCTTGACTTGTCGTTTGAAGAACTTTCAAATACTTTTATGCACATGGGATTAAAGCAATACGAAACAACCGTACCGCTAAAAAAAGGTGCAGACAAATATTTAAAGAAATTGCACAACAGCGGAATTAAAATCGCAATAGCCACATCAGGTTATGAAGAACTTTGCAAAACGGCTTTTACCAGGCTCGGAGTTTGGAATTACATTGACGCTTGTGCATTCTCGTCCGAGGTCGGAGTGAACAAATCAAATCCCGATGTTTATTTGCTTGCCGCAAAACGTATCGGAATACCTCCGGAAGAATGTACAGTATTTGAAGATATAACCACAGGTATCGGCGGTGCTAAAAAGGGTGGTTTCTCAACCTGTGCAATATTTGACGAAACAAACGCCGATGAAACAGATGCGCTTAAACAACTGTCTGACCATTATATTACGGGGTGGGAAGAACTGTTGTAGCGATAAAAAAAATGGAACTTGGCATTTTTGCTAAGTCCCATTTTTTATTACTTGATTTTCTTATATTGTGTCTTTGTTTTTATAAAACCCGAAAAACTTTCGACATCTCCGCTAAAATGAGTCTTATCAACGATACTCACACTTTCCGAATTGTGAAATATAAAAAAATACTTTCCCGTTTCAAGCACTTTTTGTATATCGTCATATTTATATTCATTTACATGTGATTTTGTTTTTTCCGACATATAATTTTCAAAAAAAGCAAAGTGCGTTGTCTGACTGTTGTCTTTTGCGTTTTTGTACGGCTTGCGGTATATCATACGCGGATAAAAAAGCAGAAATGCACCAATCCAAAGTGCAATCGCTCCCCACAAAATTCCATATCCGTTTGCAAGTATATAAAATGCACCAAAAATCGCAATCAATCCGACTATTTCGGCAACGATTTTAAACACCTTTAGTTTTTCGTTATAATATGTTTTATAAAAATATTTATAAACAGCAGGCGTCATTTGGGTTGATGCACCATAAAGTTTTTTACTCTCCATAATATATATCCTTTCTGTGATTACAGACGTAAAAGTCGTTTTACAAATGCTCCGATTACTGTTGCCGCAAATGAGAATATCGCATAAACTATACACATAATAATCGTTGTCATCATCATATTTGCCGCCGCGTCAAACTGATAGTACATCGGTATTGATACCATTGAGATAATCGCCATAAACAGCGGAAATTTAAAGTTAAATCCCTGTTTTATTCCGTATATAAGTCCCGACAATGCGATAAACATTGGATTTAACATCATAAGGAAAAATTGTAACAGTAATAATTGACCGTTTTCGCCCATCATAACAAATACAAGCGGTACAATATGAAACATAATAATTGTCGCAATTATATATATTTTCGATTCGTAAAACGAAAAATCCGTTTTTGGAATTACAGGTTCTTTTTTCAGTGACTTTCTTCTGTTCTTGCTCATAAATTCCTCCTATAATCTGACGCTTTCACCGTTTTCACGCAGATAGTTTTTTAAATCGTTAATTTCAATTTCTCTGAAATGGAACAGACTCGCCGCCAAAACCGCGTCCGCCTTTCCCTCTGTAAATGCGTCAAGAAAATGTTCCATCTTGCCTGCACCGCCCGATGCTATAACAGGTATTTTTGCATTTTCCGAAACACGTCTTGTAAGTTCAATATCGTATCCGGCTTTCGTACCGTCACAATCCATACTTGTAAGCAATATCTCGCCTGCACCAAGCTCCTCGGCTTTTTTCGCCCATTCAAGCGCATCAATTCCGGTATTCACACGGCCGCCGTTAAGGTACACATCCCAACCGCTCTTATCTTCACGTCTTTTTGCGTCAATCGCACAGACAACGCACTGTCTGCCGAATTTTTCAGCCGCCTCGCTGATAAGCTCGGGACGTTTTATCGCCGCACTGTTGACGGCAACCTTATCCGCACCGGCATTAAGAATTTTTCTGAAATCTTCAACTGTTCGTATTCCGCCGCCTACCGTAAACGGTATAAACACCTGTTTCGCAACAGCCTCAACCATATCGACAACCGTTTCACGTGCGTCCGACGACGCGGTTATGTCAAGAAAAACAAGCTCGTCCGCACCGGCTTTATCATAAACCTTTGCACATTCGACAGGATCACCGGCATCAATAAGATTTACAAAATTGACACCTTTAACCACTCTTCCCTCTTTAACGTCAAGGCACGGTATAATTCTTTTTGCGTACATATCGTAATCTCCTTATTATAATGCAATAAAATTCTTTAGTATAGCCATACCTGTTTCACCGCTCTTTTCAGGGTGGAACTGTGTAGCAAACACATTATCTTTTTCAACGGCTATGTCAAGCTTTTGACCGTACTCGGTGTATGCGGAAATAATACTCTCGTCCTCCGCATTCACATAATATGAGTGAACAAAATATACATAAGGCTCACTGCCGATGTTCTTTAATATTCTGCTATTCTTATTAACAGTTATGCTGTTCCAGCCCATATGCGGAATTTTAAGTCCGTCTTTTTCGGGTATCTTTACGATTTTGCCTTTGAATATTCCAAGACCTTTTACACCCGGCGTTTCATCACTTTCTTCAAACATCAGATGAAGTCCCAAACATATTCCCAAAAGCGGTTTACCGCTCTTTGCAACAGCTTTAACCGTTTCAACAAGTCCGCTTTTTTCAAGACATTTCATTGCATCACCAAACGCACCGACACCCGGAAGTATCACCTTGTCAGCATTTAAAATCGTTTCACTGTCACCTGTGACAATGCTTTCTGCGTTCAAGAAATCAAGTGCATTTTTAACACTGTGCAGATTTCCCGCACCGTAATCTATAATCGCTATCATATTCTTCTCCTTAAAAACAATATAGATAAATTATATCACTATTTTTCAAAAGTTTCAATATATAAAAAGCGGATTGCTTAAGCAATCCGCTTCAGCGTGTGGACATTTTTGTCTACACGATGGCAGAAGCCGAGAAATTAGTTTGGATTTTGCGAAAATGAACTCGTCGGCGTACGATGGTACGTTAGAGTTTATTTTCGCAAAAAGTGCACAAGCAAGCCGTATATTGTAGATAGGCTTGCCTGTAATTTATTATAATAATAAATTATAGAATAAAAAATAATATTTTGCACGTTCCGGACAATTTATCGGCATTCTAAAAGCGGATTGCTTTGAGCAATCCGCCTTGGTTCAAAATTTATTAAGCATTAGGAGCTTCTGTTGCATCTGCGCTTTCTGTTTCGGCAGGTGCTTCTGTTGATTCGGCACTGTCAGTATCCTTGTTCTTATCTGATTCTTTTTCAGCTTTTTCAGATTCAATTCTCTGTTGTCTGCTCTTCTCGTCAACAGTTTGTCTTACGTCTTTCCAAAGTGTATCTGCTGTTATATCATCACCAAAACCGTAAGTTTCTTTGAATTCAGCAAGATTATCTTCACCGACATAATCGCCAAGTTTTACTTGACCGATGGCATCGCCCCAAGCTGTATCTTCATCTACATCATCAGGGAACTTTAGCACTTCTTTGATTGTATTAAAGTCCATACCGTACATTTCTGCCATTTTTGATACAGGAATACAGTTATAAGCAGCTGATTCTGTTGTGTTACCAGGCATATCTGACGGTAAATCAAACTGTTCAAGGAATTCGTCAACGTCCATTCCCTGTTCTTCTGCAACCTGTGCAACTGTACGTCCGCTTACGTCAACATAACCAAGTCTGTTATACTTATTGAACATTGACGGACCGAACTTAACTGCAAGTACGACAACTATTGCAACAACGATTACCGCAGCTACGATTATAGCGATAAGTCCGCCTTTGCCGCCCTTTTTCTGTTCGTCCTTTTGAACGTTTTCAAAAGCAGCTTGTGCCGCCGCAACAGCCTCGTCAACTTCTACGTCTGTATTTTCTTCGGCAACCGCCGGAGTTTCCTCTGTTTCGGCTGTTTCCGATACTTCAGTTTCAACCGGTGTTTCTTCTGTTTCAGCCGGTGTTTCGGCTGTTTCTTCTGCCTGTTCGGCAGTTGTTTCTTCTGTTTCTACAGGAGTTTGTTCTTCATTGTTTACTGATTCGTTATTTTCTTCATTTAGATTCTTTTCGTCGTTCACTGTTCTAAATCTCCTTATATAATATTATTCAGCAGGTGTTTCTGTTGTCTCTGCTGTCGGTGCATCAGTTGCCTGTGCGGCTTGTGATGCGGCTGATGCCTTTTGATAAAGCACTTTTTGGAATTCTTCGTAAGTAGTTGAATCTGAAATTTCATCATCACCTATTTGATACTGCTTCTTAACCTGTGCAAGAGCGTCTGCGTCTATAACTTGAGATACAGGCATTGCCATTAAGTCTTTCCATACAGTATCTTTTGTTACTGAATCGCTCATTCCTTGCAGAAAACTGTCAGCCTCTTGACCATTGTATTTAGCATAATTTTCAATAGTCATATTGTCAAGCATTTCGCTTTCAGTAGTCTTTGCTTTGATTGTATCGCCAAGAGTAAGACCGTACTGTGCAAGGTAATCTTCAACAGATTGACCGGCTTGATTTGCAAGATATTCAACAGTTGCCTCCGCTTTACCGCTTTCAATCTCCTTGTTTGTAACACCTTCCGATATTTTACCGTATGTTGCGTAAACTCCTACAGCGACAAATACCAATATAATTAAAACTATAATCGCATTTACCGCTTTATCGGCGGGAGTTGCTTTTTTCTTTTCGGCTCCGTTCATAACTGTATTTTCTCCTTTCATTTATTGTACCAATATAAAATGATCATTCCTCATTTTACATCATCTTTAACAATATACCACTTTAGCATAAAAAAATCAATATCTTTTTTATTAATTTTTTGTTAAAGGTAACATTTGACTTGTATATTGTAGGGGATTATAATAATAAGAGATAATATTATCGGTGTGATTTTTATTTGTGTGTTGTCAGTTTCACGCAATGCTCCGTATGGGACAGAGCCTCGACGTCACCTACGGTCAAAAAAAATCACACCCACACAAGAAAGGTACAATGCAATGAATTACGAACAATCGATAGACTACATACATTCAATCCCCAAATTTCGCCGACCGTTAGGCAATGCAAATCTTGAAAAATTACTGACTCACCTCGACAATCCGCAAAAAAAGCTAAAATTCATACACATTGCCGGAACAAACGGCAAAGGCTCAACTGCGGCAATGACTGCGGAAATACTGAAAAAAAGCGATTTTAAAACAGGACTTTTTACATCTCCGTATCTTGAAGTATTCAATGAGCGCATACGAATAAACGGTGAAAATATTACAGACAATGACCTTGCCGAATATGTTACAAGAGTAAAAGCTATAATGGAAAAAAACAACGCACTTGTTTCGGAATTTGCTTTTATAACCGCAGTATCGTTCCTGTATTTTTATGAAAAGCAATGTGATATTGTTGTTCTTGAAGTCGGTATGGGCGGAAAGCTTGACGCAACGAACGTTATAGATTCAAGCCTTGTCAGCGTTATATGCAAAATCGGTCTTGACCACACGCAATATCTCGGCAACACTGTCGAAGAAATCGCTAAAGAAAAATGCGGTATTATGCGTAACGGCGGCACAGCCGTTTCATATCCGAACAATGATGTAAGAGATATAATAGAAGAATATGCAAAGAGCAAAAATGTATCACTTACATTCGCCGGCACCGCATTACCGACTGAAAACGGTTTTATTTATAAAAGCAAAGAATACCCTCTTTCATTAAAAGGTACATATCAACCGCAAAATGCGGCGGTTGTGCTTGAAATCACAAGTGCACTTAATAAGCAAGGCTTTAACATTTCCGATGAAGATATATCATACGGTTTGTCGCACACATCTTGGGCGGCACGATTTGAATTTGTATCCGACAGAGTGGTCATTGACGGCGGTCACAACATTGACGGAATTAAGGCGTTAAAAAAATCGCTTTTATCGTTAAATCGTGATATAGTACTTGTCATTGCAATGATGGAGGACAAGGATTACAAAGCCTGTATTCGTGAAATATCGCCTGTCGCAAAAGCTGTTTTTGCGACACAGCTTGATATGCCAAGGTGTCTTTCGTCCGAAAAAATTTCAGATATTATCGGAAGTATGAACATTCCCGTATTTGTTAACAATAACCCTAAAGACGCACTTCAAAACGCTCTCGATTTTTCGGACAATTCAATCGTTTGCGTATGCGGTTCACTTTACCTCGCAGGCGAAATCAAAAAAAATTTTCATAAAAAGTAAAAAAAGACTTGCAAACAGTCGTTTTATATGTTAAAATACATAGTGGTATTTTTTGTACCGTAAAATTTTTAAAGGAGGCTGACGGTAGTGAAAGAAGGAATTCATCCTGATTACAAGCAGACTACCATTACTTGTGCTTGTGGCGAAGTAATCGAAACAGGTTCAACAAAGGAAAATATCCAAGTTGAAATTTGTTCAAAGTGCCACCCATTCTTCACAGGTAAGCAAAAGCTTGTCGATACAGGCGGTAGAGTTGAAAAGTTCAACAGACGTTTCAACAGAACAGCAAAGCAAGACTAATTTTCTTGCAACAATTATTTTTATTACAGTTTATAAGTTGAACCCGTATCTTAGAAAACCGAATCACCAACGGTATCTCAGACTCGGGCGATGATTTATTATAGGAGGTGAAATCATGACAAAGGAACGTAAGGAAGAAATCATAAAGACTTTCGCAACTCATGAAGGTGATACAGGTTCTCCTGAAGTACAAATTGCACTTCTTACAGAAAGAATCAACCACCTTAACAATGACCACCTTAACATTCACAAGAAAGACCACCACTCAAGAAGAGGTCTTCTTATGATGGTTGGTAAAAGACGTGGTCTTATGAATTACCTAAAGAGTCAGGATATCGAAAGATACCGTGCTTTAGTTGCTAAGCTTGGTCTTAGAAAGTAATTTTATATTTGTTTATAAGGCAAACGGGATTTATTCCTGTTTGCCTATATATATTTATGGAGATATTTGTTTAGCAAATAAATAGAGCGTTAAGCCATATACGAGCTGTTGGCAAAATTAAGTTTATCGTTGTATTTATCTGCTAAAACGTATCTCCGAAGAAATAAATTTAAAGGAGAAAAACTATGTTTAGAACATTTGAAACAACTCTTGCAGGCAGACCGCTTGTAATTGAAACAGGCAAAATGGCACAACTTGCAAACGGACATTGTCTTGTACGTTACGGCGACACAGTTGTAATGGTAAACGTAACAGCATCTCGTTCACCGAGAGAGGGCGTTGACTTCTTCCCTCTAAGCGTTGATTACGAAGAAAAGCTTTATTCCGTAGGTAAAATTCCGGGCGGATACATCAAGCGTGAGGGTAAGCCGTCTGAAAAGGCTATTCTTACAAGCCGTGTTATCGACAGACCTATCAGACCACTTTTCCCGTCAGATTTGAGAAATGACGTATCTGTTGTCGCAACAGTACTTTCAGTTGAACAGGACAACCCACCGGAAGTTGCCGCTATGATCGGTACTTCAATCGCTATTTCTATTTCAGACGTTCCTTGGAACGGTCCTATCGGTGGTGTTTGGCTTGGTCTTGTTGACGGTGAATACGTTATCAACCCAACTGTTGAACAAAGAGAAAAGAGCGAAATGCTTGTAACTGTTGCAGGTACAAAGCAAAAGGTTGTTATGATTGAGGCCGGTGCTAACGAAGTTGAAGAAAGCGTTATGCTTGAAGGTATCAAATTTGCTCACAAGCACATTATCGAACTTTGCGATTTTATAAGCGGTATTCAAGCTGAAATCGGCAAAGAGAAGTTCACATACGAATCACACGATGTTGACCATGACCTATATGACGCAATCAAGAATATGGCTTTTGAGAAGTTACAGTATGCTCTTGATACAGACGACAAAAATGTTCGTGATGAAAGAATCGGTGAAATTACAGACGAAATTATCCCTGCTCTTGAAGAACAGTTCCCTGACATAAACGAGCAAATCGGCGAAATTCTTTACAAAATGCAAAAGGAAATTGTTCGCGCATGGCTTGTTCAGGGCAGACGTGTTGATGGCAGAGGTCTTGATGAAATCAGACCGCTTGCGGCAGAAGTTGACCTGCTTCCGAGAACACACGGCAGCGGTATGTTTACAAGAGGACAAACTCAAGTGCTTTCAGTTGCTACACTTGCTCCTCTTTCAGAAATT
The DNA here is from genome assembly GCF_046972485.1 of Hominilimicola sp. Lineage (NCBI taxonomy): Bacteria > Bacillati > Bacillota > Clostridia > Eubacteriales > Oscillospiraceae > Hominilimicola > Hominilimicola sp. The sequence goes on along the minus strand of NZ_JBKVWU010000011.1, from coordinate 28,896 downwards.
CAAAAGCTTGACGGTATCGACCTTGAAGAAACAAAGAGATATATCCATCACTATAACTTCCCGTCATACTCAGTAGGTGAAACAAGACCTTCAAGAGGTCCGGGCAGACGTGAAATCGGTCACGGTGCACTTGCAGAACGTTCACTTGTTCCTGTCCTTCCGTCAGAGGACGAGTTCCCTTATGCTATCAGAGTTGTATCAGAAGTTCTTTCTTCAAACGGTTCAACTTCACAAGGCAGTGTCTGCGGTTCTACACTTGCACTTATGGCAGCAGGCGTTCCTATTAAAGCCCCTGTTGCAGGTATCTCTTGCGGTCTTATAACAACAGAAGACGGCTTTACAACAATGGTTGATATTCAGGGTCTTGAGGACTTCTACGGCGAAATGGACTTTAAGGTAGCCGGTACTAAAAAGGGTATCACATCAATTCAGGTTGATATAAAGAATGACGGTCTGCCATACGAAGTAATTGAAGAGGCGCTTGCTAAGACAAGAAAAGCAAGATGTTATATCATTGACGAAATACTTCTAAAGGCTATCCCTGCTCCGAGAGAAGAACTTTCGGCATACGCTCCGAAAGCTGAAACAATGAAAATTGACGTTGATAAGATTCGTGAAGTAATCGGTCAAGGCGGTAAGGTTATTCAAAAGATTGTTGCAGAAACAGGTGCTAAAATTGATATAGAAGAAGACGGTACAATCCATATCTTCGCAGTTGACCAAGAAAGCGGTAAGGCTGCAAAAGACGCTATTGAGGCTATTGTTAAAGAACCTGAAGTAGGCGAAATCTATAACGGTCTTGTTAAAACAATTCAACCGTTCGGTGCATTCGTTGAAATTCTTCCGGGTAAAGACGGTCTATGCCATATTTCAAAACTTGCTAATCACAGAGTTGAAAAGGTTGAGGACGTTGTTAAGGAAGGCGATTGGCTAAAGGTTAAGGTTATGGAAGTTGATAAGAAGACAGGTAAAATATCACTTTCACATAAAGACGCTATCGAAGAAGGCGAAGAATAATTTTTCGGCAATGTAGAGGCGACCATTGGTCGCCTCTTTTTTTGTGTAATATTTTCGTACGGGACGGCGCCCTCGACGTCCCTTTTCCTCCTCACACTCCACATTTAACAGCACACCGACTTTTCCCATTCACTTCGTAAGGGGACTCCCTTTGCTCCAATCACTCCGTATGTGACAACGTCAGCGCGTCGTAGGGGCGACCATTGGTCGCCCTCTTTTTTGTATAATCTCTCACTTTTCATACAGGACAATGCCCTCGACGACCCTTTACTCCTCACACTTTGACAACGACACCACTCCCCTTTCAGGCACCTCTCCTCAAGGGGAGGCTTTTTACAGCTCACCTTGATGGGAGCTGTCAGCGTAGCTGACTGAGGGGTGGCAATGCGTGATACACAAAGCGGGCGACCAATGGTCGCCCCTACGGAATATGAGTAAACATTATGGTTTTTAAGAAATCAAAGCAAAGCGGGACGTCGTGGGCGCAGTCCCCTACGAAAAAAGTACACCAATTATTGAATGTACCAAAAAGGGCGACCATTGGTCGCCCCTACGAAAACAAATCACATACCACAATGCAAAATTACCACACATAAAGACCGCTCTTTAATATGCACCGCGTTTAAAAATAACCGCAAAAACAGTTTTAACGATAAGTTTAATATCAAGGAAAATATTCCTACGTTTTATGTACTTCATATCCATATCCACCCAATCGTCAAAAGACAGATCACTGCGGCCGTACGCCTGCCAAAAGCACGTCAAACCGGGCGTAACAAGCAATCTTTGCATTTGATATGAATTATACTGTTCAACCTCCCTTACAAGCGGAGGACGCGGTCCCACTATGCTCATATCGCCTTTAACAATATTTAAAAGCTGTGGAAGTTCGTCTATACTGTATTTTCTGATAAATTTACCGACCTTTGTTATTCTCGGGTCGCCCTTAATCTTAAATACAGGACCGTCCATTTCATTATATTTCATCAAATCATCTTGCAGATTCTCTGCATTTTTACACATACTGCGGAATTTATACATCTCAAAATGAGTATTATTCTTCCCCACTCTTGTCTGCTTATAAAATGCAGGTCCGCCGTCACTTCTTACCGCCAATGCCGTTACCAGAAAAGCAGGGGAAAGAACAATCAGAGCCACAACCGAACAAATTACATCAAGAATTCTTTTAAAAAATTCATATATCGGTTTATGCAAATCTTGTGATGTTATAATGATTTCACCTTTATTAAGCTCTTTTGTTTTCATTCGCCCCACTTCTTTCATTAATACCAGCTTATATCTGCAATTACGATTTCAGGTTTATTATTAATTCTCGGAACAATTCCCGATTTACCCAAACCGCGTGAAACGATGAACTTACTGTTACCGTCTTCGTGGTATCCGTCACAAAGCTTAGGGAACAAGCCTTGATCCGCCGCGTAAAGTCCACCTATAAACGGAAGTCTGACTTGACCGCCGTGTGCGTGACCTGTAATTGCAAGGTCAATATCATAGTCATTTAATTTACCCAAGAAATATTCCGGATAATGCGTCAACAAAAGTTTGAAATTATCGTCCGCACTCATTGCTTTTTCAAAGAAATCTTTTCCGTATTCATCAAACTCCGTCGGATTTTGCGTCAAACCGATTATGTCAATAGCAGTTCCGCCGATATTGACAGTTTCGGTTTCATTATTGAATATCTTAATACCTTCCGCCTTAATATCCTTATATATATTGGAATTTTTGAAAAGCATTGCGTCAATTTCGTGATTACCAAGACAATAATACACTGGTGCAATTTCATTAAGCTGTTTACAAAGCGATATTACACTGCTGTAATTGTCCGGCTGACTTTCCAAATTCATATCACCGACTATTGCGACAATATCCGGACTGAGGTTTTTAACCTCAGCCACAAGTTTTTCGTTGTCCTTGCCAAATTCCTTTAAATGCAAATCGGCAAGTGCCACAATTCGGATATTATCTACAACTTTATTTGATTTTACCTGATAAAATTTCTTTTCAAGTTGATTATTCTGATGAACAATCATCAGCGAGCATACGCCCAAAAATGCAACTATAACAGCTAAAATTATAATCAGCTTTTTGCCGAATCCCATTTTCTTTTTCGGCTGAATTACTTGAGTTTGTTCACTCTCTGCCATTAACGTATCCTCCCCGATTATTTGTTATCTTTATTTTCTTCTTTATTTTCTTCTTTATTTTCTTCTTTTTTATCTTCCGACTTATTTTCAGCCTCACGTCTTGGCTGTTGAGCAGAAGCTTTACGGAATGTAGCACCCATAAGTTTTCTTATATCATAAATCTGCTCTGAATTTGTTTCCGAAACAGCTACGCTTACTTGCATTGTAACGTTAGGCGTCTGTACATTATGATAATGCACAAGTTCTTCAAGGTACTGCTTAAAGTCCTCTGCACGCTGAACGGTACACTCTTCAAACATACCGATAAACTGGTCACTTCCGTTATATCCGACAAATCCGTAACTTGACGCGGCTCTCTTTAGCACCTTACCGAATACTTTCAAAAGTGCATCGCCTGCCTCACGTCCTCCCTTGTCATTGACATACTTCAAGTTATCAAGCTTAATAAGCAAGAATACAAATGAGTCTTTAAGCTTATCAGCTGCATACTTTTCAATCTCAATATCACACATTGCTCTGTTCGGAAGTCCTGTCTTACGGTCAGTGTACATAATATAATCAAGGAAGTCTTTTGAACGGCCGAGTATAATAGCACCGATACAACCGCCGAAGAAGAATATGATAATCGCAAGAACGATATACATTTTTACATTAATCTTCTCACTTGTCGAAATACTTGAAAGTGTTGAAACGTTATATGCACCGATATATTGGTTGTATTCATCAACAGTTGTCGAAACACTTGAATACATATCACCAAGCTTTTGTGAAAGTTCTTCAAGGCTCTGTTCGATTTCGTCCTTATTGCTCATATCATCCGATTGAGCGCCGTCAGTAAATACGGCAAGCAGCTTTTTCTTATGCTCAAGGTCAACTTCAAGTTTTTCCTTTTCTGTTTCAATGTCCACGTACTCATTAATAAGAGTATCGTATGTTGTTTCACTCTGAACGTGACCGTCCTCTTGATTCCATTCATCATACACATTCTTCAAGATGTAGTCACTTGCGTCATTGCCCTCGTCACTTTGTGTACCGTAGTGATATTCAACGCCCTCTTTATTCTTATCACTGTACTTTGTAATAAGGTCATTTAAGTCGTTGATTTTTTCCTCCATATTCTGCAAATCAAGTTCATATGTACTTATATCACTCTGATACTTCTTAATAAGAGTTTCCTTATCGCCTGTAACCTCTTGTTCCAATATAAGTGAGTAAATCTGCGGAATATCGTAATCTATATATGACTTATAAATTTCATACAAGTCACTGAATGAATATCCCGTTTCCGCACTTCTGTAATTCGGCTGAGTTTCCTTTTTAGCCGCAAGATAGTCGGAAATATTAAGTGCCCACGCGTCAAGGATTTCCACACGTTCAATATAATCATACTGACCGTCCGTTCCGCGCACGTTATTATTAGGCAATGTTTGTTGGTTGATATACTTTTCACCGTATGTTGCGAAGTAATTCTTGATTATCGAATCAAGTACAGTTCTTGCAAAATCTTGGCTGTACTCACTGCCGACAGAGAACGACACAACATAGTCTGTAGGGAAATAAGTATATTCTTCACCGGCTTCCAAAAGAGCCTGTTTTTTAACTTCTTCGTCCGGAGGGATAATTTCCGTAACCTTACATTTTGAACGGATTGCGTCCGCACCGATATTCAAGTTAAGGTCCTCTAAAACGTTGGTTATTACCGCCGCCGAATAAATTTCCGTAACATCTATATCGTCACCGCTCGGAGTTTTTCCGTTTGCGGCATTCTGTCCGGTATAACTGATAACCGTACTTGCTGTATATTCCTGATTATACATGGCATACTTGTAAACAATCAATGCACCGAGTACGCAGACAGCAAAAATAAGATATTTCCATTTACTAAGATATTTAAGCAAATTAAATTTATTCATATCTGCCGTCCTCCTTTCGTCTGATATATCCGTCTATAACGTAATATACAGCACAAAGTATAATAAAGAATACTACGGCAGTTCCGATAACCGTTTCAAGAATAAACATCTTGTTACCCGAGCCTGTATATTCGGTAAACGTCAAGTAATCCTTTGTTGTATGCTTGATATACTCCTTGTCGGTTGTGTCGGCAGTATTTGCTACTTGCTTTAATTCTTCATCAACTGTTTTGATAAGCTCATCGGCTTTTTTATAGCTTTCCTCATCAGCCGTTGACGCGTTTACTTTTGCAATTATATCGTTGTTGTCGATAATGTCACGGTCAACCGCATTACCTTGCGAAAGACTGTAATCAGCCTCTTTTGTAAGGTAGTCAGTACCCGTATTTGTTCTCGACATATAATATTCCTGTTTTTCGTTGATTGACGGCACCATAACCGTACCAATCATTGCCGAATCATAGTCCTGTACCTGTTGTTTTCTGACATTGTAATCAATCATAAATTTCTGGTACTTTATATTCAGCATATCGTTTTTATAATTCAATGTTCTTATGTAGTGGTCTTTGTTTCTTGAAAGTCCCGATTCAAGTACGAATGCACTGTATTTTTTAATACTGTAATTCTGAACATTCTGAATCATTTTCTTTATAGTCTGAAAGCTCTGACCGGTTATTTCTGAACGATATGTAGCATTTTCTTCAATTCTTTGCTGAATATATCTAAGCATTTGGTCCGATTTGTTTGTAAACAGCTTTGCGATTTCGATATATTCCTTGCCGTCAATATCGCCAAGGTCGTACTTTAGGACAGACTTCGTACCTACATATTCCTCATGGAACATATCGTTATACGATTTACAAATAAGCGTCATCATATCGTCAACAGAAATATTTTTAATCTCCCTGTTCATTCTGTACGAAACCGTATAGCTTGTTGAAATATAGTAAGTGCTTGAATCGTTCGGATCTATCGTCTTACCGCTGCTGTTTTCGGCAATATCAATATGTTTCGAAAGTTCAGTCGGTGTCAAAACGTCCTGAAGCCCGGCATTACCGATTACCCTTTCCATTACTCTGTCAGACTTTAATTCATAGACATTGTAACGTGTAAGGTTAGGGTTCTGCCCCTTTGACGCTTCCTCATAGTTAAGCGACAACACTACGCTTTTCTTGTTAAAACTGCCTGTATACGTCACGATAAGAGATATAAATACAAACACACACATAAGTACGACTATCGTTTTTATATTGCTGAGCACTATAAAAAGAATACGTTTGAATATGTTTGCGTCTTCCAAATTTACATTTGTAAATTTCTCATCACTTCTCTTAAAGAAACGACGCAGACCTTTCCACATTTTTTTCATCTTCTCTCTCCCAACTATAATTTATAATCTTAAAATATCATAACTACTTTATATTTTATCACATTCTTCCATTAATTTCAATCATAGCTTTCTGCATTTAACTATTTTTTCCTTTACCCATGGCCACAGCTTTATATCCTGTGTTGTCGGAATATGGAATGCATAAGCCAGCGGCATAAGTCTCAGTACAAGACTTGTAAAGAAATAGTATAATGTATTATCTGTTGTGTATGTTATAAAGATGTACATTTCACAGAGGAAGAACAGCATACCTGTTTTTTCTCCCCAGTGATTTATCATCCAATTAACCTGAAATACCCAAGTATATATCATCCATGCCCAGAATCCCAAGAAACCGAGCTCTATGTAAATTGTAAGTATGTTATTGTGAAGTGCAACGACACCGATATGTGCGTTAGGATTGTCAACCATAATTTTCTGTAAAATTACTGTTGTGTACTCAAATCCGTACCCCATAAAACCTAAGCTTATCTGATAGTATTTTTCAATGTACTTGTACACATCATTTCTGCCCATTGTATCTATGCCGAAGTAATTCGTTATGTATTCAAATGCACCTGTTTTTGTTACAACCACATACCCAAACGAAATGATAACCGCACACCAACCGATGAATTTCATAAATCCGATACGTCTGTTAGGTTTCATTCGCCCCATAATCAATCCGAAAAACAACGCAACCGGCAAAGCCAAAAGTGCAATTCTTTTCCATCCGAGTATGAAGAAGAATATTGACACCAAAAGACATAATATTCTCTCTTTCGTGTGTTGTGCAAAAAACAATAAGTATATTATGAAAAAGCCGTATGTAAACGTAATATCGTGTATTTCCATTGCCCTTGCAAAACCTTCTTGTGCATCACTGCCCATAAGCATTGCAATTACGGAATTTATACTGTCCGATATTCCGTATACGCCCAAGTTGTACACGACCATTAGCATATTTGCCGCCGCAAGTCCGTAAAATGTAGTAAATATCGCTCGTTCTCCGAACAAATATGCACCGGAGAAAATAATGAGCAGCACCAGAAACTGATACATAAATTTCGATGCGCCACGCAGAATGAAGTCGATAGATTCAATGTTGATTATCCACAAAAATATCGACCATACGATAATTCCGATAAGGACAAAGCCGTAAACACCGACAAAGCTTGCCGCCGTTTTAACTCTTTCCAACCGTCCTGATATAAACAGGTACGCCGCAGCCATAACAACAATGAAAAGACTTATCGCTTTCATCATACGGGTTTGGGAAACGGAAAACACTTTTAGGTCACCCATAGCCGCAGACATAAGCATTAAAATATACGCAATTTCCATTGCTATCTTTCGTTTTTCACCGTTTATAATCAACCGCTTACACGCCCTTTCTCATAAATATTTTCAGTTCGTTTCTGCACTATCACACTGCCTGCGGGATATACGCCTTTCAGCACCGAACCCGCACCGACAACGCAGTCACGCCCTATTACCGTTCCGCGAAGTATAACTGTATTTGCACCGATCCACACATCATCACCTATAACGACAGGCGACGTTTTATAACCGCTGTCGTGTATGCTTTCAGCTGATGATATGTCATGGTCGTGGTCATATATAAGCACGTTCGGACCGAATGCCGCTCTATTTCCTATGGTTATTCTTTCTTTTGCAACCGCCATACAGCCGTTGTTGAAAAAACACCCTTCGCCGATTTCAAGAGTTCCGCCCTCTGCACATAAAATAACATTACGTTTAGTATGTATATGCTTTTTTAATAAAATCTTCCCTCTTTCAGTTACAGATATTTTTGTTGTAATCGAAAAATCCTGTATAAATGCAGAGTGAAAACCTTTTATATTAAATATTTTTGTTATTACTATACGCAAAAATGTCAATACACTTCTGACGTACAGTGAAATTCTTTTTTTCATTCAATTCACCTTTTTGACAGAAAACAAATCTCCGTCATTTATCATTTTTTATATAATTCCAATGTTCTGTCCGTAATTTCGTCCCAACTGTAATTGTTTTTTACATATTCAATCTGCTCTGCCTTATCCGCTTTCGGTTTGCCGAGCATTTCGCACAGCTTGTTTTTAAGGTCATTTACATCACTTTTCTTAAATGTATACCCATACTCCCCCACTACGTTTTTTGCAGTATCTATATTGCTTACAAGACACTCACAACCGCAAGCCATTGCTTCAAGCAGGCTTATCGGCATACCCTCAACGTCACTCGGAAGTACATACATTCTGCAATTATAATAAAGCTCCCAAAGCTCGTCCCCCTCGACAAAGCCGGTAAATATTATTCTGTCGTCTTTTGCCATATCGTGAATTTGTTTTGCATATTCGCCTGAATGACTTACTCCTCCGGCAATTACAAGTTTTTTATCAGTATCCGTCTGCATAAATGCGTCTATCAAATAATGCAATCCTTTTTCCGGAACAATTCTTGCAAGAAACAATATATATCCGTCTTTTTCAAGACCGTATTTTTTTGTGATTATATCGGCTTTCTTTTCATTTTGAACATCTATTCCGTTCGGTATGAAAACCGTTTCTCTGCCATAAGTTTTTTTGAAATAGTCACGCGTTCCCTCAGACAGTACAATAAGTTCATCTGCATATTTCGCCGCCGTTTTTTCGCCGAATTTGAGAAATTTCGTGGCAAATCCGCCCCATTTGGCTCTCTGCCAATCAAGTCCGTGTATTGTCGCAACGGTATGTATTCCGAATAAATGCGGAAGCCATATCATCGAGCAAGGACCTTCGGCGTGAAAATGTATAACGTCATATCTGCCGAAAAGTGCCAGAAATGTTGCTATAACCGAATAAACTATTGCGTTGAGTTTACCGTTTTCAAACGTCGGTACACTCTTTATCTTAACGCCCTTATATTCTTTCAAATTAACGGTCTTACCGCCGGAAACGTGTTTCCCTTTTCGGTTATACACCGTCACGCTATGACCTTTTTCGACCATTCTTGTGGCAAGTTCTTCAACAACTATTTCAACACCGCCCTCGCGTGACGGTATTCTTTTATGCCCTATCATTGCGATTTTCATTTTATAACTTCCTTATACAGTTTTATCAGTTTTTCGGAATATTCTTTTATTGTGTCATACTTTATATCTCTGCAATTTTCACTCATTTGTCTGCAAAGTCCTTTGTTGTTATACAAATATTCTATCTTTTCAGTCAACTCTTTCAAGTTTCCGCTTTCAAAAAGTATGCCTGTTTTGCCGTCATCGATAAGTTCGGGAATACCGCCGATTTTTGCACCGAGTACGGGAGTCATAAGACTCTGCGACTCCATAACAGAAAAAGGACAATTTTCCGACCATTCGGCAGGAAGTACGGTAAACAACGCTTTTTCTATAATATTCCTTAATTCATCGCCTGTCTTAAAACCGACATTTTTAATATTATCCGCACTGTTCACTTCATTTTCAAGTTCGCCCTTGCCGGCGAACACAAACGGTATATTACTAAGTTTCTTTGCCGCTTTGACAAGGTTTGATATTCCTTTTTCCTCTGAATATCTGCCGAAATACAAAACATAATTTTCACATTCTGCTCCCAACGGTTTTATCTCGTCAATAAAATTGTACATCGTAACCGTTCTTCCGTTTATATCATCATTACGGCTGATTTCTTTTTCCATAAATTCGGACGGACAGACGGTTAAATCTATCATTTTGTATGTATGACGCAATTTATAGTACCAAGCCTCGACCGCCCCAAGAATACTGCGTATTTTTGAAGAATGTACGCAATTATTTTTTACACACTCAAAATACTTACCGCCGTCACATTTTCTGCAAAGACCGTCCGTATAATCATTTTTCAATTTATGATTGGGACATACAAGCTGTACGTCATGTGCGGTGTAAACAATCGGTATATTGCGTTTCTTTATTTCATATATTATTGACGGCGTAAGCTGATAATTAAAGTTATTCAGATGTACAACATCCGGTTTAAAATCGCTTAGCACCTTGCGGATTTGTTTTCTTGCATTAACCGAATAAATAATTTTAAAAGGGTAAGTGATATGCTTTAACGATTTTTTGTGAAAATCAATGTTTTCAGTATATGCCTCTACCCTATTTCTTACACAGTTACGCTCATCTGCCATACCGAAATATTCAACCTCGTTGCCGAGTGATTTTAAATATTCGCCTAATTTTATAAAATAAGTTTCCGCACCGCCTTTTCGGTACAGATATTTATTTACCAACAATATCTTCAAGGCAGACTCCTCCCACTATAATATGTGTATCAATTATATCAAATTTAATATTTCAAATCAAATAACAATACTTGACACTATTGTTACAACTATTATATAATCATACATATAATTTATAATCAAGAAAGGTTAATCGCTATGAATACAAAAAGACTTGATTGGATAGACATTGCAAAAGGTATCGGAATAATCCTCGTTGTACTCGGTCAACACTTGTTCCTCAGGTTCGCGAAACAGGTTTTGCAGGTTTTTTATGGATATTTATATATAATTTTCATATGCCGTTATTTTTCTTTTTATCGGGGTATTTGTTTGAAAAAGGACTTTCTCACTACACAAACAAAGGAAAATTCATACTCGGAAAATTACAATATCTGATGTTGCCGTATTTGATATTCTCAACATTTGCATATTTATTTATCGGTTTTTCGTTAAACATTCCACTGCTTGCAAAAGTTCTTGAAAGCGGCGGATATACGGCAGTAGATTTAAAAGACGCAATTCTGCAAATTGTTACATACAATAACCACATTGACAAGCATTTATGGTTTGTTTTTTCACTGTTTATTGTATTCCTTGTGAATATACTGATTCCGAAAATTATGAAATCAAAACCAATGCTTATTGTACTTCTCGGATTATATATTTCTAAAGCATATGTGCATTATTACGGAATACTTGACTATGTAACAAGCGATTTACTGTTTTTCTCACTTGCAAGAATTGCGTTTAGTACCGAAAATAAAAAATCAATTAACACTATTGTCACCGCAGTGATATTCGTTGTTACTAACTGTCTGTATGGTTATTTTTACGTTACACAAATGCCGTCGGGTGTTTTGAAAGGCGTACTGTATTTGATAAGAAGTATCTCGTCCGTAACAGGAATTATGACGGTATGCAACATTTCAAAACATCTTCAAAACAAAGCACCGCAAAGATTATTAAAAACACTCGGTATGTATTCGTATGACATTTATCTTATGCACGCACCGTTTCTTGTGTCGGGATTGATGGGAATACTGCTCGCATATTCACCGTTTCCGACTGTTATATGCTGTGTATCGGTACTTGTGTTGGGATTGTTTATTCCGATTGTCGTGTCAAAATTCATAATACGGAAAATACCGTTTCTGTCGGTTTTGATACTCGGCAAAAATTACAAAAACAGCACACCTATAAACGCAAGCAACAATTTATCGCATAATTCGTAATTATTCGCACATACTATTACAGGGTGATTTTATGGATTGCGAAAATATAAGTCAGCTTATTTCGTCGAATGTTGAGGCAACGCAATATTTCAACTCACTTTCCGCCGAAATGCAGCAAAAAATTCTTGACCGCGGAACAGGTGTGAATACACTTGATAAGCTGAAGGAATTTAAAAATCTCGTAGAAAACAACGGACTAAAATAGTAAAATAGACAAAACCGCAACGGTTTTGTCTATCAGATTGCCGACAAATTGTCCGGAACGTGCAAAATATTATTTCAACTATAAAAAAAACATCAGGCAAGCCTATCTTTGAGATACGGCTTGCCTGTGCACTTTTTGCGAAAATAAACTCTAACGTACCAACGTACGCCGACGAGTTCATTTTCGCAAAATCCGAACTAATTTCTCGCCATCTGATTTTATAATGATGTTTTATTTTTCTCGTTCGCTTATAATACCTTGTCTGTACGCCTCTATAAGCTCCTTTAAATCGGCTATATTTTCTTTCAATTTCTTACCATTGTCGGTATCGCCGACAAGTATTCTGTTAAATGCATGCTGAACGGCGACTTGGTTGGACACAATATCTTTGCCGTTTTGAATAACCTGTTCTGCCGATTCAAACGGCTCGTGTGCCGTTAATGTCAGTCCGTATGAATTATATGTAAGAGTATATCCGGCAATTCCGGTAACTTTATGATACGGCTTTGAAAAACCGCCGTCAATCATTATAACCTTGCCGTCGCATTTAAGCGGATTTTCACCCTCGCTTTGATGTACGGGAACGTGACCGTTTATAATATGCCCCGTTCCGTCAAGACCGAACTCTTCAAAAATCCTGTTTGTCGCGTCCTCCGTTTCAATCAAATCATAATACGCATTTTTTTCTTCGTGATGTGAAGTTTTATCCTCAATAAAGTATCTTTCAAACGTTGTCATTCTGTCACGACCAAACAATGGTGAACCCGAACCGCTCCAAAGATACCACAAAATATCACCGCCGATGCTTTTTTCTTTTTTATTGTTTGAAACAAGCACTTTTCTCACGCAAGCCTCATAGGCGTCATACAAATCTTTACCGCTGTACTCCTTGCCGTTCACATTAACTGCTTTAAAACTGCCGTCACTGTTCATCGGCACACAGCCGTGAAACAGCAAGTTACCGTTATAAACCTTATACATACCGCCTTTTTTCAGCATTAACTGCATATGTTTCTGCAATTTTTCACACTTCACAAAGGCGCTGTAAAGTTTATTCATCATATCTTCTTCACGTTCGGTAAGTTTATACGGATTTTCCTTGTCAATCGTAGGAAAATTGACATCTTTCATTTTATAAACATTTTCACCGATAGTTACCGTACCGTTTTCAAAGTCAATTTTATCAAGCAAGCACCTTTCGTCCATATCAAATTCAGGGTGATTTTGTATAAGCTGTCCCTCAAGTTTGAATTGAATAACGGTAATCGCCTTGTGCATTTTCATTTCAAGTTCGATTTCCGTTTCGTATGAGTGTTTTTTGTTTTTAATTTCAAAACAACTGCAGTCATCATCTGCATACACGCTCATAGCAAACGTTGCAAGCGGTATCATATTAATTCCGTAACCGTCCTCGATAACGTCAAGATTGCCGTATCTGATACTGTTTCTGATAACGGTTGCAATGCAAGCAGGATTGCCGACAGCCGCACCCATCCAAAGAATATCGTGGTTGCCCCACTGAATATCAAGTGAATGATAAGAGCAAAGCTTATCCATTATCTTATGCGCACCGCTGCCCCTGTCGTATATATCGCCTATTATGTGCAAATGGTCAACGACAAGTCGTTGTATAAGTTCCGCTATTGCGATAATAAACTTTTCCGCCGCACCGATTTCAAGAATTGTATTCACTATTCCGTCATAATACGCACCGCGATTTAAAACCTCAGGTTTTTCCGTTATAAGTTCTTCGATAACATACGCATATGCCGGCGGAAGTGCTTTTCTGACCTTTGAACGCGTGTATTTTGACGAAACCACCTTACATATTTCAATAAGCCTGTAAAGCGTTATTTTGTACCAATTTTCCGTATCTTTATCAAGGCTTTTTATGTAATCTATTTTTTCTTTTGGATAGTAAATAAGTGACGCAAGCTCACTCTTGTCATTTGTACCAAGTGTATGCCCGAATACATCATCAATCTTCTTTCTGACCGCACCGCTGCCGTTTCTCAAAACGTGCGAAAACGACTCATATTCACCGTGAATATCAGAAAGAAAATGTTCCGTTCCCTTTGGCAAATTCAGAATTGACTGCAAGTTGATAATCTCCGTAGACGCTTTGTCTATCGTCGGATAAAGTTCCGATAGTCTTTCGAGGTATCTCACAAATTCCGTTTTCATATGTCCGCTCCTTATATTTTGGTACTTTATTTTTATTATACTATGCTATATTTGTTTTGTCAATTTGATACATTTTTAACAAAGAAAAAGCTATCGCAAATATGCGATAGCTTTTAGACTTATTCTTCACCTTTAAATTCATCACTGTGACCTGCAAGATAATCTTCAAAGTTCTTGTATTCTGCCTTATGCTGTTGAGGCTTGAAGTCAGCTTTATAAGTTGTTGTATAACTTCCTGTTTTTTCTGCAACAGGCTTATCCGAATGATTTCTGTGCGGCTTTGGACTTCTTTTTTTATAGCCGTCCTTTTTGTAACCGCCCTTACCGTAAGGCTTTGCATTCTTAGGTGCAATTACGACTTTACGATACGGTTCTGAACCTACAGAATAAGTTGTTACTGTTTCGCTGTCTTGAAGATTTGAATGAATTATTCTTCTTTCATACGGATTCATCGGCTCTAAAGTAAACTTCTTACCTGTCTTTGTAACCTTATCGGCAAGACGTGTTGAAAGTGCCAACAATGCCTCCTCACGTTTTTCTCTGTAATTTTCAGTATCTATTGAAACCTTGATATAATCATCTGATCTTTGGTTTACAACAAGTGAAGTAAGATACTGCAAGCTGTCAAGAGTATCACCTCTTTTACCGATTACAATACCCATATTTTCGCCTGAAAGGTCGATTGAAACAGACTGTTCCTCCATCTTTGCGTCAATGGCAACGTCAAGATCCATTGCGTTAAATATGTCGCTTAGGAATTTCTTAGCGTCATCAGCCGGATCGCCAAGTGATTCTTTCTTCACTTTCGGCTCACGCTTTACAGGCTTAACTTCTGTTTCTGCTACTTCTTCTTTTTCTTGAACATAAGTTTCATTTACAGGTTCTTCGCTCTTTATAAGAGTTACTCTAACACGTGCATCTCTTGCACCGATTCCCAAAAATCCTTTTGAACCCTCGTCAAGAACTTCTATTTCAACGTCCTCTCTGCTTGCGTTAAGCTCTTTTAATGCAAGTTCGATTGCGTCTTGTTTATTTTTTGCGTTTTTTTCTATGCTGTTGTTTCTTTTCTGGAACTGTGACAACGATCTCTTCCCCTTTCTTATCTAAAAAAGCATTTAGTATCAACTGCTGAAGAATTTGTACAACTGAGCTTATAATCCAGTACAATCCAAGACCTGCCGGAAGTGTAACTGTAAAGAACGCTGTCATTACCGGCATCATAAGATTCATTGACTTTGTCATTTGAGCAGCCTGACCTTCTGTGTTTTGATTTTGACCTGTCTGTGCCTGAGTAACTTTCATTGAAATTACCGACGCAATAACCGCCAAAACAGGAATTAGCAGCAATAATATAACACTCATATTTGAAAAATCAAGTGCCATAATATGTCCGAAAGCCGCTGACGGTGCGTTTGAAAGGTCAAGACCAAGGAAATTGAAATTCAATACCCAAGGGTGAACTCCGCCCGAAACACCTTCAAGAGCCGTTCCCTGTGTTCCGACAATACCTGCCCACTTTGAAAGCTGGATTTGCGAATTGTTCGCAAGCTGTTCCATTGTAACATTAGCAAGATTACCAATGTTATATCCCAAATTTACCATTGCGTCCTTTAGACGGATAACTTCGTTAATAACCGACGCATTAGCCCAATCAACACCTGCAAGGTATGAAAGAGGTTTCTGAATAACCTGATAAAGACCAATCAATATAGGCATTTGAATAAGCATAGGCAAGCAGCCGCCTGTCATACTTATATTATTTTCCTTATAAATCTTCATCATTTCACGCTGAAGTTTTTCTTGGTCATTTGCATACTTCTTTTGAAGTTCAGCCATCAGCGGCTGTATTTTTTGCTGTTTCTTCATAGCCTTTTGCGAATGTATGTTAAGCGGAATTAAAATCAGCTTTATAAGAATCGTAAAGATAATTATCGCAAGACCATAATTTGAAACAAGATTATAGATGTGCTCAATTATAAAGCCCATCGGTCGTGTAATAAGATATTCAAACATATGTCTTATTTTTCCTCTCCGCTGCCTTTATGTTTATCGGGTACAGGGTCATAGCCGCCCTTATGAAACGGATGACATCTCAATATTCTTCTTACGGCAAGATATGTCCCGTACAAAGCACCGTATTTCTCTATTGCCTCTCTTGCATATTGTGAACAGGTCGGGACAAACCGGCAGCACGCCCCGCCTTTATACGGTGAAATTTGGTGTCTGTAAAAATCAATCAATGCGATTAAAAATTTTTTCATTTAATTAGTCCCAGCTTTCTCATAGCAAACCTAATATCGCCTTGAATCTGCGACTGTGTTTTTCCAACAGCTCTGTTTCGTGCAACAATTATGAAGTCATAACCCTTTTCAATATCATCTTCCATAAGGCGATAACTCTCACGCATAAGCCTTTTCAAGCGATTTCGCGTAACAGCCTTACCGGTCGCCTTACCGACTCTCAAACCAAGACGGTTAAACTGATATTTATTTTTCTTCATATATACAACGGTATATCCTCCGACAAAGTTATCACCCTTGTATGCACGTCTGAAATCTCTGTTGAGTTTTAAACTTTGAGTGTTTTTCATATTAAACCTCATTTGTCTTATTATGAAAAAAAGGCAACAAGCAAAGAATTCCTCCCCGCTTCCTGCCTACATCTTCATATATTATGCAGATAACTTCTTTCTGCCCTTCTGTCTTCTGCTAGCCAAAATCTTTCTGCCTGACTTAGTAGACATTCTCTTTCTGAAACCGTGTTCCTTAGCTCTTTGACGCTTTTTCGGTTGAAATGTTCTTTTCATTGTTACAGCACCTCCTCTGCTTAATTCCGGCCCCAATCAGCCGTCTTTATTCCTATCATAAAAATAGACACCTCAAATATTATATAGATTTTCTCTCGGATTGTCAAGCATTTTTTACTAAATTCTTTATTTATTTTGCTTTTTCCAATAAATCTTCGAGTTCTTTCTTATTGAAATGGTATTTATTATCACAGAACTGGCAAGTAAGTTCAGCTTCCCCCTGATCCTCAATCAGTTCTTCAAGCTCTTTTTTACCTATTGAAATAAGTGCTTTTTCCATACGCTCTTTTGAACACGTACACTTATATTCCGGTACAACCGCCTTGTTTTCACATACCATCGAAAATCCTTCCGTTACTCTGAACAGAATATCCTCCGCAGTCATACCCTCTTTAATCATTGTCGTAACAGGAGGCAACTCCTTTAATATATCTTCAAGCTGAACCGCCATTTCTTCGGTAGCCTCCGGCATAAGCTGTATCATAAAACCGCCTGCCGCTATTACGCTGTTGTCTGTATCAACAAGCACGCCAAGTGCAACCGATGTAGGTATCTGCTCACTTTTTGCATAATAATATGTCAAGTCCTCCGCAATTTCGCCCGATACAAGCGGAATTTGTCCGACATACGGCTCTTTCAATCCCAAATCGCGTACAACGCTCAAATATCCGCCGCCGATAGCACCGCCGACATCAAGTTTACCTTTATTGTTAAGCGGTCTGTCAACATACGGGTTTGAAACGTAACCTCTGACCCTACTATGACAATCCGTAACGGCAACAAGGTTTGTAATTTCACCCTCGCCCTTTATCTGAACCGTCATACTGTCTGTTTCATTCTTCAATCCTGCCGCACCCATAATTGCCGCACCTGTAAGCAATCTGCCGAGTGCAGCCGTTGCAACCGGATAAGTATGATGTATTCTCTGTGCCTCATTCACAAGGTCGGTTGTCACCGCCGCAAAAACACGGATTGCACCGTCCATACTGTTTCCTCTTACTAATTTATCTGCCATTTATTTATTCTCCTATTCTACAGTAACTTCTATTGTATAATTTTCTGCGAAACTAACATTTTCACCTTCAATTTTTACAGGCAAATTGTATGTTCCCGCTCCAAGTCCGCTTACGTCAACGTAAGCCTTTACATTATCTGTGGTAATTTTTCCTTCCTCACCCCAAACCTGTGCGATGAGTTTATTGTTTATCTTAGCCGTCAAACCTGATTGTACATTTTGTGCCTGTACGGTAAGTTCAAGCTGTGCAACGGCTTTTTTTACTATATCCAATTTATACTTGACTTTTTTATTATCCTCCGGTATATACATACCGCTTGACAATTCAAGTTCATATTCGCCGAAACCGTCTGACGGAACTTTATCTATAAGTGCAATGACTTTATCATCCGTATTAGTTTCGTCCACGCCAACCGTAACGCTTGCAGGTGTGGCAAAAGATTTATCCGCTTTCAAAATATATTCCTTGTCAAGCTCTGCCGAAAGTCTTGGCACAACAGGCAAAAGTTTTGCGTCATATATCGTATTTACAACCTCCACATAAGAACGTGCACTTTCAATCGTTTCATTCTTGTTTATAAGTTCACCGTTTGTGTCCGTCAGAAGATAGTTCACGTTTTCCACGCCGTCCTCTTGAATACTTGACACATCAACCGTTGCAATAGCACCTGCAACCTCGTCTATTTCACTTTTTGCACCTGTTATTGTGACAGTCGGATTATTTACAGACGATTTTACTATCTTGTCTTTGAGCATACCGGTCTGTTTTACAGTAACCTCAATATCTTTCATTTCAAGCGGTTCAACCGTAATCGGAATATCTCCGTACTTTTCCTTTTCAACTGAAATTCTCGTTGTCGGAATTGAAATCACTCCCGACAAATTATATTCACCCGTTGAGTCAATATCGCTGACATCAACCTGAACATATATATCGTCCATAAAATTCATAAGGTCACTTCGTTTACCCGTTACAACAACCGACAATTCGGGAATTTTATCCTTACCGGTCACCGCAAGTTTTTTATCCCTAAGCGACATTTCACCGACAAATCTTACATTCAAATCCGAAACGGTAGTCGTAATATCGGGGTCATTCACATATATAACCATAAACCACACGATTACTGCAAGGAAAACCGAAAGTATTACGGTTTTCAGCTTTTGAGTATTCGTTACATTCGCTTTCTTCTCCGTCATTTCGTCCTCCAAAACATAATCTTATCTATCTTTTCGTTCGTTTCCTGCTTTTGACTCATAATCTTTTTAAGTGCCTTTGCAAGCGACTCTCTTGAAAGATTACGCGTAAGCGAGCCGTTTAACGCTATGGAAATCTTGCCTGTTTCTTCGCTCACCACTATAATAACCGCGTCTGTGACTTCGCTGAGTCCTATCGCCGCTCTGTGACGTGTACCCAAATCTCTTGATAAATTATTATTTGCGGTAAGCGGCAAAAGACAGCCGGCTGTCACAATTTTATTATTCCTTATTATAACCGCACCGTCATGCAAAGGTGTGTTCGGTACAAATATATTCTCCAAAAGCCCGCTTGATACATTCGCGTCAAGCATTGTTCCCGTACTTATATATTCACCCAATCGCGTTGCACGTTCCATTACAATAAGCGCACCAGTCTTTGTCGCCGACATATTCGCGGCGGCTTGTGCAATCGAATCTATAACCCTGTGTAAATCGTCCTCTGTAGTGTCCGACGCAAAATCAATTATGCGTCCGACTTTGAAACGCCCCATTCTTTCAAGCAAATTACGCAATTCGGGCTGAAATATTACGATTACCGCAAATGCACCGATTTGCATTGCACCGCCTAAAATATAGTTCAAAGCATTAAGTTTCAGCCACTGACTTAAAAAGAATGCCATAAACAAAAATATAATACCTTTTACAAGTTGCATTGCTCTTGTTTCACGAATTAAATTTATAAGATAATACACTATAACCGAAACTATCAATATATCAATTAAATCACTTATTCTAAGCAACTGTACATATTTTACCAAGTATTCCAAAAACGCATTCATATTCAGATACTCCTTTCATTTTTCTTGGAGCTTAAGGCGATATATCCTCTATATGACCTCAGTTGTTTACTATTATACTACATTTTCGATTGTATGGCTATACAAATTTAAAAAATTTTATTGTATATTTCGAGTTTTTGTGTTATAATGTTTGATAAATTCGTAAAACGAAAGGAAGTATTTTTTATGAAGAAACAAATTTTAAGCATTTCTCTTGCAGCTGCACTTGCAGTTTCATGCACAGGTATTGCTATGGCAGAGGATAAAACTCCTACTGTATTCGTGAACCAAGGTCAAATCTTTTTTGACGACCAAGCCCCTGTAATTCTTGGCGAAGGTACTACTCTTGTTCCTGCAAGAGGCGTATTTGAGGCTATGGGTGCAAAGGTTGAATGGAAAGAAGATACAAGAACTGTTGACGTTACAAGTTCTGATAACAAAACTCTTATCAGATTGACTATCGACGACAGTACAATGAAAGTTTTTGACGTAAGCGGTGTTTTCGGAGCTCTTATGTCAGGACAAGACTTCGTTGCTCCTGAAAATGACGTAACTTTGGACGTTGCTCCTCAAATCATCAGCGACAGAACTATGATTCCTCTAAGAGCAATCAGCGAGGCTCTTGACGCAGATGTTCAATGGAACGGTGAAGATTATACAATCAATATCACAACAGCTAACGCTCCTTCAGCAGACGCAGGCGTTCCTGCATTGTCACTTTCAGCTGACAAGCTAACAGCCGCTAAGGACGAAGAAGTTGTTCTTTCTGTAAACGCAGAAAATCTTCCGGCTGAAAAATTTGTTTCAGGCGTAACTGCAACTGTTAAGTATGACCCTACTGCATTTGAATTCGTAAAAGCCGAACTTGTAAACGGCGACAACGTAATCGAAGGTGCAATCGGTGCCGCAAACCCTGAATTTACATACGGTTATGTAAAAGCCGCATCTATTACTGTTAATGCCGAAACAGCAGTTAAGACAGACGGTGCTGTTATGAAACTTACATTTAAGTCACTTACAGGCGAAAAGGGTTCATTCCAACTTTCAAACGGATACAACACAAAGCTTGGTTTCAACACATCACTTCTTGTTGACTCAGTTAGCAATGTAGGCAATAAATCAGTACAATATGAAGGTGATGATCTAAAGATCAGCCAAGCTGAAGTTGTTATAAACGGTACTGATACTCCTGCCGAAACAGTTAAACCAACTGCTACTGCAGACCCAACAGCTACTGTTGCTCCTGAGGCTACTGCAGACCCAACAGCCACTGTTGCTCCTGAGGCTACCGCAGACCCATCTGCTACTGTAGCACCGACAAAAACTCCGGCTGAAACAGCTGCTCCGACAGCTAC
Organism: Hominilimicola sp.; assembly: GCF_046972485.1. Classification (NCBI taxonomy): domain Bacteria; kingdom Bacillati; phylum Bacillota; class Clostridia; order Eubacteriales; family Oscillospiraceae; genus Hominilimicola; species Hominilimicola sp. The sequence goes on along the minus strand of NZ_JBKVWU010000011.1, from coordinate 7,348 downwards.
TCCGGCTGCATAATTAAATACAAAAATTTATATAGTTGCTCAAATGAGCAACTATATTTTTTTGCATAAATAAGGCAGTCGCAAAAATGTGACTGCCTTATTTAGGTTTTATTTTTTAACAGTAAACTTATCGTCCTCAACATCTACAGTAATGCTGTCACCGCTCTTAATGTTACCGTCAATGATTTCTTCCGAAAGCATATCTTCGATTTCGTTTTGAATTGCACGTCTTAAAGGTCTTGCACCGTATACAGGGTCAAAGCCCGACTTAGTAATTTTGCTTACGGCACTCTCCGTAAATGTTACATTGATTTCATTCGCATTCAAACGTTTTTCAAGAGATTTAAGCATAAGTTTTGCAATTTCCTTGATGTTATCCTCTGTCAATCTGTCAAATACGATTATATCGTCAATTCTGTTAAGGAATTCAGGTTTAAACGCACGTTTAACTTCTTCCATAACTTTATTCTTGATACTATCGTGTTCACTGATGTTCTTGTCCTTTTCCTCGTCTTTCTTGAAACCAAGTTTAGATGATACATTGCCGAGAATTTCTTTTGCGCCAAGGTTAGATGTCATAATGATAACAGTGTTCTTGAAGTCTACTTTTCTGCCCTGTGCGTCTGTAAGAATACCGTCATCAAGAATTTGCAGCATAATGTTGAATACGTCAGGATGTGCCTTTTCGATTTCATCGAACAAGATTACCGAATAAGGGTGTTTTCTGATTTTTTCAGTAAGCTGACCGCCCTCTTCAAATCCTACATATCCCGGAGGTGAGCCGATAAATTTAGATACGGCGTGCTTCTCCATATATTCCGACATATCTACACGGATAAGTGCATTTTCACTGCCGAACATCGCTTCAGCCAAAGTCTTTGAAAGTTCTGTTTTACCTACACCGGTAGGACCTAAGAACAAGAACGAGCCAATCGGACGTTTAGGGTCTTTAAGTCCGGCTCTGCCACGCTTGATTGCTTTCGCAACCGCACTTACTGCCTCGTCCTGACCGATAACTCTTGCGTGAAGAATATTTTCAAGATTTTTTAATCTCTCCATTTCTTCCTCTTTCAATCTTGCGGCAGGAATATGAGTCCAGTCTGCCAAGATGTCGGCAATATCGTCCTCGTCTACAACAAGTCCCGAAGATGAACCTGTACCTTTCCAAGAAGATTTTAGTTTTTCAACTTCTTCTTTCAATACCTTTTCTTCATCACGGATTTTTGCGGCTTTTTCAAAATCTTGTGCAGTTATAGCCTCTTGTTTTTCCGACTGCAATTTTTCAAGTTTCTTTTCTTTTTCTTTCAAATCATCAGGCTCTGTCTGTGATCCAAGACGTTTTTTAGATGCCGCCTCATCAATAAGGTCGATTGCCTTATCAGGAAGAAATCTGTCTGTGATATAACGTGACGACAATGTTGCGGCGGCTTTCAATGCGTCATCTGTGATTGTTACGCTGTGATGTGCCTCGTACTTGTCACGGATACCTTTCAATATCTCAACCGTTTCTTCTACTGTCGGCTCACCGACTGTTACAGGTTGGAAACGTCTTTCAAGTGCGGCGTCTTTTTCGATATATTTCTTATATTCTTTAAGCGTTGTCGCACCGATAAGCTGCAATTCACCTCTTGCAAGGAACGGTTTTAGGATATTCGACGCGTCCATCGAACCTTCGGCACTGCCTGCACCGACGATTGTATGAAATTCATCAATGAACAATATTACATTCTTTGCCGCAAGAACTTCATTTACAACTTTCTTCAAACGTTCTTCAAATTCACCTCTGTATTTTGCACCGGCAACCATACTTGAAAGGTCAACCGATACAAGACGTTTTGTCTTTAACGGCTCAGGAACGTCGCCTGACGCAATTTTCTGAGCAAGTCCCTCAATTACGGCTGTTTTACCTACACCCGGTTCACCTATAAGGCACGGGTTATTCTTTGTACGTCTTGACAAAATCTGAGTTACACGTTCGATTTCCTTACTTCTGCCGATTACGGGGTCAAATTTACCCTCTTTCGCAATAGCTGTAAAGTCACGTCCGAACTGGTCAAGAGTCGGTGTTGACGAATTTGGATTTGGGTGATATTCGCCGCCCGGCTGTGACTCCATTTCAACGTCACCCTCTATTGAACGGACTGTATCCGTATAGAAATTCGGCAAATTAACACCAAGCGATTCAAGAATTTTTGCGGCAACTCCGTCACCGTCACGAATGATAGCCATTAACAAGTGTTCTGTACCTATATAACTGTGGTTCAAACGTCTTGCCTCAAGTGCACTCATTTCCAAAATACGTTTTGAACGCGGTGTAAGCGGAAGTTCGGTCTGCTGTGGGAGAGAAACTCCGATACCGATATATTCGTTTATTTTATCTTTAACCTTTTCGGCGGTTACGCCGTTTTTCTCAAGCACTTTAGCAGCCACTCCGCTACCCTCTCGAATAAGTCCCATAAGAAGATGTTCACTGCCAATATAGTTATGACCCATTTCCGCAGCCGCATCGTGAGCCTCGCTAATCGCAATTCTTGCTTTTTCTGTGAAATTTGAGAATAACATAATAATCAACTCCTTTTCTTCTATGTGTTATTTGTTATTTAGATATTGTTTCTTATTAATTCTGCACGTTTTTTATCACGTTCATTCGGTGATAATTCCTTACCATCACACACAAGCGCCGGCTCTGAAAGCACCATACATTCAAGCGGTGCAATTTTGCTTTCCTTTGGAATTATACCCAAACTTTGTCCAAGCATTACATCGGACAAAAGTGATTTTGCCTCTGATGACGACACACTTCGTGCATATTTAAGTGTACCGTATGAGCGGAACAATCTGTCCGCAATGACGTCATAATTTTTTTCTTTAAGCATATTTCTTGCTTTTGTTTCCATATCGATAATCTGATTAACCACATTAGTCAATTTTTCGATTACCTGACTTTCGGAAAGTCCCAAAGTAATTCTGTTTGAAATCTGATACAAATTACCGTATGCCTTTGTACCCTCACCGTAAAGACCTCTTACTTCAATGCCAAGACTGCCTGCCGAAGAAATAACTCTGTTGATATTCTCGGTCATTGTAAGTGCAGGCAAGTGCATCATTACCGACGCTCTCATACCTGTACCTGTATTAGTAGGGCAAGCTGTCAAGTAACCGAAATCATTATCAAAAGCATATGTGATATTTTCTTCGATTACATCATCAACCTTGCTTGCAAGTGAGTAAGCCTCGTCAAGTGCAAAGCCGTCTTTTATAATCTGAAGTCTGATATGGTCCTCCTCCATAAGCATAATGCTCATTGTCCGGTCTTTGCTTATCATAACCGACTTACCTTTGCCCTCGCACATAACAGGACTTATAAGATGTTCTTCGGCAAGCTCCTGTTTTCTGATAAGCGGTGTATTATCAAGGTCAATAAAGTCAAAATCCTTTGCCAATGTCGAATTACCGCCCAAAACAGCGTTTTTAATTTTTTCTGTTACTTCCTTTGTGTCCTTTAGGGCATTCGGGAACGGTGTTTTATCAACATTTCTCGCAAGACGTATTCTTGTTGAAACAACTATGTCCGAATTATTATTTTTATACCAAATCATGACTTTTTCACCTCATTTTCTATTTCACGAATCTGTTTATGAAGTTTTGCGGCTGTTTCGTAATCCTCATTTTTAACCGCCGCCGAAAGTTCTTGCTTTAGTGTTTCGTACTTTCTCTTTAATTTAAGTTCTTCGCCTGACTTTGACGGTATCTTACCGACATGAACGGTACTCGGATGAATTTGTCGTAATGTTTCGGTTACAGGACCTCTGAACACTTTGTAACATTCACTGCACCCAAGCTTGCCATCTCGTCTGAAATCGGAATAAGTACGTCCGCAAACGGGACATTTCTTTTCCTCTTTATAAGTTGTCGGCTGCATAAACCAATCAAACCCATCAAACAAATCTGAAAATAAATCATACATTCCAATCATCCTCCTTATTTACCTGCCATAGCAAGCATATTCTTAAATATATTTGCTCTTACTTTGTCTTTTTGTGGTTGATTAACAGTCAAAGAATTGTCGCATATTCCGCTGAATATAATTGAAGCTGTTCTTTCATCAAGAGCGTTGTGCCTGATTAAGTTTGCCAAATATGATTTAGCGGTTTTCTCGTCAAGGCTTTCGCCTACGGCTTTGATGGTCTGCATTATGATACCATCTTCGTGCTTTACCTGTTTAATCCTCAAATAACCTCCGCCGCCTCGTCTTGATTCGACGATATAACCGTGTTCGGGATTAAACCTTGTTGAAATAACGTAATTAATTTGTGACGGAACACATCCGAATATTGAAGCAAGTTCGTTTCGTTTAAGCTCCAACCATTCGTCCGTATCGTCTTTCAGAAGTTCGTTTATGAAAGCTTCTATCTTATCACTCATACCCATTTTTTAATCACCTCTTTGACTTTGACTTTCTTTGACCTTTCATCTATTATTATACTCACATTGTTTCTTTTGTCAATGAATATTTTGTATTTAGTTTTTTAACAATTTGTGAACACAAAAAAGATGAGGTTTCCCTCATCTTTGATTGCAAGTAAAAAGGACAGTTTTTAAACTGTCCTTTAGTATTACTTATTAAACAATGTACCGTTTTTCTGCTTTTCGCAAGCGTCATAATAGCTTTCCGGTGTACCGATGTCAATACGAACTGCGTCAAACACATATGCGTACACATCGTTTTTTCCGATAAGCCACGGTATGAAGTGTCCCGGTGCGTCGGGATTATTGCCCTCTTTCAAATATTCATCTATAAGAGGCAGTGTATCGCGTTTATACAGATAAAACGGCGGTACACCCAAATCCGATTTAGGTTGTTTCGGCTTTTCTTCAAAACTTGTCACCTTGCCGTCACCGTCAAGTTCAACAACGCCCATAGAATGTAAATCTTCTTTATTCTCAATCGTATGCGCACAAATCATATCAGCGTTTTTACTGCGGTACATATCCACAAAATCGCAAAGCGAAAAATCAAATATATTATCGCTTGCCATAACAAGAATTTCATCATTGATATTTTCCGTATCAATAACGTACTTCAAATCACCGATTGCGCCGAGTCTGTTATCATTACTAGTTGTATGGTCGTTAATAACCTTAACTTTTTTCGGGCCTTTATAGCTTTCGCACCACTTTTCAAACTGCTTATAAAACTTTTCGTTAGTCACAATGTAGATATTTTCGACATCGCTAACCTCGTCAATTTTATCCGTAACCATTTCCAAAATAGTCTTGTCACCGAGTTTTAAAAGTGCCTTAGGCATATTTTCCGTAAGCGGATACAATCTTGTGGCATAGCCTGCCGCCAACAACACACACTGCATAATTATCTCCTATTTATTTTCAAGTTTACTGACAAGATTCTTAATCTTTGTAACAGGGTTAAGAAGACTTGATATAGTTTCATCATGGTTAAGAGTATCGATAAGAAGTGAGATATATTTTGACATATCAACTTCACAGTACCATTCACGAGTTGCAAGGTCAGGATTTCTGTAAATCAAGTTTGTTGTGAAAATCTTATCAACAATACCGTCTGCCGCCGCTTTATCAAAGCACTCAAGACCGTTACAGAAAAGACCGAATGACGCAAATACGAATATTCTCTTTGCACCCTGCTTTTTAAGGTTATTTGCAACGTCAATTACAGATTCACCCGATGAAATCATATCGTCAACGATAATAACGTCCTTACCGTTTACGTCACGTCCCAAATATTCGTGAGCCTCAATAGGGTTTTTGCCGTTTACGATTACAGAGTAATCACGTCTTTTATAGAACATACCAAGGTCAAGCTTTAGCACTGATGAATAGTACATACATCTTGACATACCGCCTTCATCAGGAGAGATTACAATAGTATCTTTTTTGTTTAGTGATATATCAGGAACGGCTCTGACAAGTGCCTTTATCATCTGATATGTCGCTTGAACATCATCAAAACCTGCAAGTGGAATTGCATTTGAAATTCTCGGATCGTGTGCGTCAAATGTAATGATATTTGACACGCCCATATGAACAAGTTCTTGAAGCATAAGTGCCGCGTCAAGTGATTCACGACCGTTTCTTCTGTGCTGTCTGCCCTCGTAAAGCATAGGCATTACGACAGTAACACGTCTTGCCTTACCGCCCATTGCGGCAATAACACGTTTCAAATCCTGATAATGGTCATCAGGACTCATATGATTTTCAACTCCGTACATTTTATAGGTAACACCGTAATTGAACACATCGCATATGATATACACGTCATGACCTCTTACGGTTTCATCGATAACGCATTTTCCTTCGCCTGTACCAAATCTCGGACAAGTTACATGAGTAACATAAGTTTCTGTATCCTCATAACCTCTAAAAGCTCTAAGATATTCATCAATCTTAGCCGTTATGCCTTCACAGCCTTTCATACTTATGATACTAAGCTTGCCGACTATCGGTGTTTCGTTACTTATAAAGTTGTTTGTCATTGTAATTCTCCTTCTTACTGGATATGTATTAAATTTTCTCTCTCCTCGACGGATTTTTTCCGTCTACGACCTTATTTTACATTTACATTACAAATATATCATAAGTAGCGATATTTTTCAAGTGACATATCGTATTATTTTGCATAAAAAGTATAAAAATATTTTGTACAAAATTATTTATTTTTGAATTTCACTTAAAAGTTGTTTTATTGATTTTCCATTTACGGGATTTTTTATATAAGGCGCTATCTCACAAAGCGGTTTTAAAACAAATTCTCTGTTTTCCATTTCGATATGAGGTATGATTAAATCGTCCTCGTACATAACAACATCGTCATAAAGAATAATATCCAAATCAAGTGTTCTCGGTCCCCAATGAACAATGCGTTCTCTGTTATGTGCCTGTTCGATTTTATGCAAAAAATCAAGCAATTCATACGGTGTGTAAAGCGTTTCAAGTTCAAGACAGCCGTTTAAAAAATCGTCCTGTTCAACACCGCCGACAGGCTCTGTCACGATAAACTCCGACACTTTTTTCACTCTGCAATACTTATCCGCGTCAAGTTCTTTGACAGCACCGTCAAGGTGACCTTTGCTGTCACCCATATTTGAACCGAGTGCAATATATGCCCTATGCCATTTTCTCGTTATGCTCACTTCCACAGTATCAACACTCATCATAATCGGCGCCCAAGGTTTTTTTAATGTTATTGTTACTTCTCTTATTAAATCGTATTCAAGCAATATTTTCTCGGCAATATTTTCCGCTGCCGCCTCAATAAGCTTAAATGTGTTGTTTCTCATTACTTTGGTAATAAGATTACACACTTCTGCAT
>NZ_JBKVWU010000010.1:0-39624 GCF_046972485.1 Hominilimicola sp. | reverse complement strand
AAAGGTGATAATATGGATTGCAAAATCAAAAAAGCTCGACTTGCGGCAGGTCTGACGCAGGCGGCATTAGCAGATAGATTTGAAGTCCCACTGCGCACATTGTCGCATTGGGAGAATGGCGACAGAAAACCGCCTGCGTGGGCGGAGAAATTGTTGGTTGAAGCAATCAACAGAATTGCAGACGAAAACAAATAAAAAAAATAGGTGGCACGTAGCCACCTATTTTTTTATACTATTTATTATACAATCCGCAACGATATTCACGTACAATGGCACGTAAATCCTTGTAGGATAAACCTAATCTGCCGTTCTCATCACCCTGTACCGCACCGCAGTCCATAGCCGCCTGCACCGCAGGACGCGCCCACGACGGCATATTGTCATCATTGAAATCGTAAATCATTGTAGTTTGAACTACATTCACCAACTGTTGGTTGATGTTTTTTAAATCGGCAATTTCCGCCGCCTGTTTTTCGATTAATTCTTTTAATTCTGTATATTGTGACATTGTTAAATCCTCGCTTTCTGTTTCCTGCCCTGTTATTCCTTTGAAAATTGCTTTTGCGAACTCTGCCGCACCAATCTTTTTATATTTTTCTGCGTCGTCCGTATCAACAAAACACACTTCTACAAGCATAGCTTTCGCGTCACTGTGATGTACCACATACAGCTTAGAGCCGTCTTTAATACCTCTGTTTTTAAAACCCAATTCACTTATTGCCTTGCAAGTATTTGTTGCCTCATCAAACTTTTTGCCGCCGTAAGTCCACACCTCTGTACCTTGCCCACCGCCACTGTTAAAGTGAATTGATACAAACAAGTCAAGTGACTGTGAATTTGCCATATCAACTATCTGTTTTAAATTTGAACTTACTGTCGGTGCGTAATCGTTTGTACAGTCATATACTGTATGACCTGCTTTTTTAAGTAAATCTTCAAGTGCATAACCGACATTTCGTGCCTCCACGCTTTCGTCTATGTAGTCTACCGCGCCACAACCGACTTGTCCGCTTACGGTATGTCCACAATTAATTCCAATGCGCATAAATTACCACTCCTTTACCGTCATATTTTTCCACTTCTTGTACGCGTCAAAATATATCTCGTTTTTATCGCCGTTGTATGTAATTTCATAATACATTCCGTCCGATACGGTTGTTGACGCTAATGCTTTAAAATTCTGTAGCGTCTTACAGCTCCAAACGATATATACATCGTCTGCGGTGATTTTCTTACCGTCTGTCACATCGACATTGTTGTTAAAATAGTTTGCGATTAATGTTTTTACTGCGTTTATAAAAATTTTATCTGTCATATTTCATTACACCTCTTTCAATTCAATATCTTCCATTACTGCTCTCGCCTCTAAAATTGCCAAATAGTCAGTCATTGCGTTTAATTGTATGTCGTATGTACTGCGTGGACACGTTGGGGAAAATTTTAATTTTCCCCTGTCCCATTCCTCCAACATTTTCTTTAACCCTTTGAACCGATTCGCCAACTGATAATATTCTGCCTTGAAACGTTCCTTGTAGTCCGCACTGTTCATCAGTGCAACGGTATCTTGTAACGTCATATTTTATTCCCCCTTTTCGTTATTCATTTCCGGCAATCCCGTTGCAACTGATGTCAATAACGACAATACACCTGCCAATGCCGCCGCTGACGCAACCATTACCCAGTTGACGTCACCCAGTACGGCGGCCGTACCGATTGTCGCAATCGCTGTCTGTGCAATCGTCTTGATTGCTCTTATTCCTGCCGCTTTAAACCAATCTTTCATTTTTACATACCTCCTAAATTTTAAAATACTAAAAACCCAACATTTTAACAAAATAACCTATCAAACCGCCCACTATTGCCGTAATAATGGCGGTAACTACTGTTTCGTATCGCTTTGTAGGACGTTTTTCTATTTCGTCTACCCGTGATGTAATATCGTTCACGTCCTCACGCATAGCCTTTGTTTCCGTGGCTATGATGTGGACGCTTTCGGTCAGTTTTTCGATACCGTCAATTCTGTGGTGTGCCGACTTGGTGGACTGCTCTACGGCAGTCAGACGCTCCCACACTTCTTTTTCGTTTTCTGCCTCCATATCAGCCCTCCATATTTTTTTTGTCGTCTTCTGTGATATATCCCGCTTTGACGAATATATCTAAATGTTTTTCTTTGTAAATACCCATTTGATAGTATTTTTTTATCAATGTTTTATTCACCGCCAACACCTGCCTTTAACTCTGCAATCTGTAACATCAGCATTGCGTTGATTTCGTCCTGTGACATTGTTTCGTCACCGTTCATAACGGACTGAACGTGCTGTTTTAATTCCGACATACTGTTGTATGTTTTCGCCTGTATCTGTGACAGTTTTTCTGAAGTTGGCTGTTCAAACGTAACGTCTGTATGCTGAATTTTTGCGATTTCTGTGTCCATATCGAAATTGTCGTCAGTTTCGGCGAATTTATCATTGACAATCCTGCGTTTTATACGTTGGATGTCTCTATCGGTATGTATTCCGTACACCGTGCCGTCAATTTCAACACCGCGTTCATAAAATTGTGCTGTTCCGTTTTTACTATAAAATTTGTACATATTCGACCCCCTTAACTCCACGCAACCGTATTACCTTCAGCCACACAACCTTCGTCCAGTTGACCTATTGAGCTTGCACTTGTGACATTGCCCGTTACAACCGACGAAGCGTTAGCTTCGATAACGTACAGATTTTCTAATGCGTTTGTTGCCGCAGATAATAGAATCACATTATCACGACAAAATGCCTTGTTTGCATAAAGGATATTATATTCTTTACCTTCTGTACTATCAGTTGTTATAATAGACAGATTTTTAATATAATTGTTTGCGAATGTTGATTCTATACCCAAATCAAAAGCGCAATCACCTTCTTTTACCTTTAAGCCCAAGAATGTATTGTCATTACAGATACTTCTCAATCTGACTGCTATACGCTCGTTCAAATCTAACGAAATAAATACATTATTGGCTGTATTGCCTGCCAGTGTAATATTCCCGATATCACTACTATTGAAAATATTATGATAACAAAGACTTTTGTTACCGCTGAAATATATTTCCCCTTGCGGTACGGTGTTATCTTCAAATACATTGTTTATAAATGTCGATGATAATACAGACATTAAATATCCCGACTCTGAATTGTCGGTAGTCCATATATTTGTAAATTTATTATTATCTACAAAAACACCCGAAAATTTCATACAGCTACCGGTATTAGTTTTAGTTTTTAAACCCCAACTGTCAATGACGTTGTTTGTAAATTTTGAACCACTGCACATAATGATATTACCAACGGTACTATCATCTTGATTTACATCATATACTTCGCCTAATACACAATTATCAACGATTGCGTTACTATTGCCAAATAAAATCATAGGATTAACAGATGTTTGAGTACAGGTGGTATTATCCTCTTGGAAATTTATATTTTTTAACTTCGCCATAATACCCAAGAAGAATATAACTTGACGTGCGGCAGGATTGGTATTTTTAAACGTAATTGAACTACAGTAAGTACCGTCTAATGTAACTCGTATACCTACATTTAATATAGCATTATAATGACCGAACCCCGAAACAAGCCCACTGTCCTGTGTGTTTTCGTTAGTCAGTACACAATCACCCATGATATATACTACCGTGCCTCGTGTGGCTCTCGACAACGCCGCCTGTATTTTTAATTCGTCGTGGTCGCCGTCACACACAACAAATATTTGATTTTGGGTGACGTCTGTAATATTTTTTGCATTTTCATTTACAGCGTCAATAAATGAATTTTTATTGACAGTTGCCAAATCTGCCAATGTACGAACACGTTCGTATGTATTGGTTATGAAATAACTGTCGCCTGTGGCATTTTCGTTTTCTATGACATAATCAACCGCCGCCGATATAAATTCATATCTTTCCCCTGTCGGCGATTCGCTGTCTATCTTCATTTCTAAATTTATATCGTTAATATGATACAATGTAAATGTCCATACATCACCCGAAATTGCCGACGGTACAGATGTAGAATTTGATGATATACTACACATATTATTACTAAAATCATAGCGAACAACAATATAAACACCGTCTATCGGTACATTTATACACGGTTCTGAAAACGTTCCAGCAATCTGTTTCCCGTCAATGTAAAACGCGTCTTTCAGTGTAATATCAACCGCCATACTCTCGCCATAATATTCTTGTTGTCCGTCAAAATATAGTGTAGGCTTACTCGGTGCAACAAATTTTACTGTATGTTGCTTTTTGTCGCCAAACAGTATAGTTGTTTCGGTGTTCGCATTGATTTCATCAATACGTGCTTTCAATTCTTTGTCAGCACTTTTTCTTGCTGATTCTTCGGCTTTCACTGAATTTGAAATATTGGTATCTGCCGTCTGTCTTTCGGTGATTTCACTGTCAATATTACGTTGCAGTTCATTATCCGCCGCCTGTCGTATTGTCACTTCGTTGTTTATGCGACTGCTTAACGAACTATCCGCACTTTCCCTCGCCTTGGTTTCGGCGGTGATTTTGTCTGCCAAACCTACATCAGCGTTGGTGCGTTGCGTGATTTCTGTGTCCAATTTGTCGCTCAATTCGTTGTGGTCTGTTTGAATTGCCGTGAAATTATCACGAACAATCTTCCACCAATCCTTTAACAGCGTTTTTCCGCTAAAATTAAAATTTAATTTCATTTTATCATTCCTTTCTAATCGTAATTGATTGGGATTTCATTAAAAAAACACGCCGTAAGCGTGCTATGGTGGTATTCGTCTGTACATTATGTCACCTCATTTTTGGTACGAAAAAAGCACGCCGTAAGACGTGCTTAATTTCAATATTATAATGTTAAAGTTTTTTCCCAGTTCTTTGGAAAACCATAATCTTCAGGACTTACAACATCTTTATATTCTTCAAAGATTTGAGCAATATTAGAAATTATGTAATTATTCCATTCATCTTTACTTGGCATTAAAAAACGCATTACATTTATAATGTCATATATGCAGTGAGATATATTATTCATACTATGTTTTTTACTCTTTTTAGGTGTCTTCTGTACCTTAAATCTATATAACCTCATATAGTGTGCGCATACATTTCGTAAATAAGATATACATTCAATCCAGCTCTCCAAATAAACGGAACCTATATTAAATTTTGATGCAATCTTCTTTTTTAGAGGTGTCTTTAAATTTTTATAACAATTCCACACCATTCCTAAGGTAAAAATTTCAATAGCTACCCAAATAGGAAATCTTCTGTCATATTTCTTTATGTGATGTTTTACGAATGGTATTTTACTATTTCTATTTATTGCTTGTCCAAATTTTTGTAGTAGTTTTTGGTGTTCTTCTTCATCCACGAAAATATCTTTGTTTAAGTAAGATGTTGCACAGGTATTCATCGCTATTACATAAGCGATTTTCGTCTTTAAATTATGTTCAATACTCTCTATCGCGTATAATATAGTAGACCTAATACGTCTATCGCATAGATATATTCTATACGCTTGATTAAAAGAAATGTTTTCGTAATTGTCATCTGCATTTTTATATGTATGTAAATAACCAGTAAAATTATAATAATTTACCGATAAAAGTACATTTTGAGCGAATTCAACATCTTCAATAACTAACTTTCTACCACCTAAAATTTTTATTTGTTCTTCTATTGTAGTCGGTCTTTTTATTTCCATACAATACTCCTAAAATAAAAAAGCAGCCTCAACATGGTACGCATTCGCATTGCGAAGAGGCGTGTTGAGGCCTATCTCATGCGTTATATTATATTCTATCTGCTTAAAAAAAGCAATAGTTTTTTAGAATTTTTTTCTTTTTATTTTTATATTACCATATTAATGCTGTATTGTCAAACAAATATTGACAAAATGCACAAATTATTATATATTAAAAACAAAAGGAGGCTACAAGCTATGAAAAAATTTATATTAGGTTTTATAACAGGCGGTATAATCTGTGCGACCGCGACAGGTTTCGCCGTAGAATATGCAGTAACGGCTAACCCGTTCCCTGTTGCCGTAAACGGTACAGAAACGGCGATTGAGGGCTACAACATCAACGATAATACATATTTCAAATTACGTGACGTTGCGGACGCTGTAGGCGGTTTCAATGTTGGATTCAGTGACAACACTATTACGATTGATACCGATACCACCGCACAACCAACACCAACTACAACAACCACCGCTACACAACCAAAGCCTACATTAAATCCAAACAAAGAGTATTACTATCCTGATTTATTTGCATTTAATACTGATGATGGATTACCCGTGTACAATTTCGACGGCACATACTATTTGAATTGTTTAGATATTATAGATTATACAGATTTTGATTGGCATAAATTTGATGATAACTATTGTCTTGAGTATAATACTTCAATGCGTTTTATCTCTTATGAATATTATACCACTGTTGTTCTTGCAAATCCTACAGCATTTAAAAATTGACGATTACTTTAAATCGTCAATTTCTTTTTTTAAATTATTAATTTGTTCTTGTAGTATTTCTATATTCCTTTCACTTGCCACTTCATATGCACCATACATAAATTTTGCATTTGGCTTCCCGGTTGTAACTCTCAATGTTCCATTTGCTGTACATGATAATTCATTTACTATATCGCCATTCTTATCCAAAAAACGTATTGCAGGTTGCTTTGAATCTCCTACTAAATCTGTGGTTTGTATATATAGTACACTGCCAACAAATGTATCTTTCTTTGTATTAACACTTCCGGCAAATACCGCCTCGCCGCTACTATTTATATACACGTTTTGTTCGCCTGTAGCGTCATACAAACAAAAAACATATTTACCGTTTTTATAACCACATTCAAATCTGACAATATTATTTTCGTCCTGCATTGTTATTAAACTGTTTTCTATTGTCAATTTGCCGTTGGCAGACATTATTGTACATAGGTTTGTATATAATGCCCCTGTGAATACGTCTGATACAATTATTTCATTATCGTTTATCACCGTAGTCCAATCCCATTCACCCTCGGTTTTCTGCCCTGCAATAGCCAACTGACCCTTGATGATTGCGACAGCACTTTGACCGTCGGGACTTTCAAACAATGCTCCGGTCTGATACTTGGCGATATTCTCATTCTGCAGTGCCTCGTTTATGCTGACTTTGACGTTTTCTCTCATCATTTCCAAATAGCTTGTCTTGATTTCTTTCTTGCCGTTTCGCTGTATTTTTTGGATTATATTTGTTGTGGCAATATCCTTGAAAAAACTATCTATTGTGACTTGCGGGTGTCCCACTTCAATGGTTGATTTCCTCGGCTCGAACGGATAAATTTTTGTTGTTATAATTCTTTGCAGCGTTTTGGTGTTCATACTCTTATCGAAAATTTTCACCCTGTCCCCAATGCTCGGTTTGTTCAGATTATGATATTTGTACGCCTCGCAAACATCAACGTAACCGACAGTCATTGTATATTTAGGAATATCAATACGTTCTAAATTATCTTCTGAAAATTGCCACTTTGCCAGTTTCAACAGTTCGTCCGGTTCTTCGCATTCGTCAAAATTTGAAAAACCCTCGTAGACACCTATTTTTTCAACCATAGGACTGTCTATATACTGTTTACCGTTATTGACCGTAGATATATCCAAATCGTCCTGTCCGTATGGATATAGTCGTGTTATTAATGTAGACGCGTCGCGTGACGATTCAGCTGATTTTGCATTGAAACGTAATGTTAATTCGTTACCGTTGTCCTTGCCGATTTGTTTAACCAGTGCCAAATTATAATTATCTACATATAATTCGCACATTGTCGATTGTTTTTCTAATGTTTCTGACAGCGTAGACATACCGACAATCGGTGTTATCTTTGACGCCTCAAAAAAATCGGTTGCGGTGTTCACCCATTCCATTCCCAATGACTTTACCTCTGCGTCCGTCATTATATGTATATTGGTGTTTTTAAACAGCTGTGTCATAATATAACGCGGTGTTTTTCCCAACATATCACCGATATACTGAATATGTTTAAATTGTGCGTCCATATACAGTGCCAGTGCGTATATTTTATTATTATCAATAGAACGAATACGGAAACATTCATTCCCTACCCTACAAATACGGTTGTTTGCGATAAATTCCCATTTAGCCGAATCTATCGGATATTCAAATTGCAAATTGTAGCTGCCGTTTAATTCGTGTGTAATACAAACGTCCTTTGCCTCGTCCAAAATTGCCAAACCGTTTGAACTGAAATCGGTTCCGTTGCAACTGTATATACGTATCATTTTATTCATTGTATTTCCTCCTGTTTTATAAAATCGACTGTGTATAATAGAACAGCGGATTATAAATAATTTCAACTGTTCCGGTTCCGTTTGACTGTATTGTTATTTCATTTTCACCCTGTCCGATTTCTATATGATCACCGTTTGAATATTCTGACGTATTGGTGTCACCCTCAAAACAGCTGAACAATTCGCAATCGATTGTGAATTGCGTAGTTTTGTGATTATATTTTATTGTGTTTCCGCCGCAGGTAAACGATACTGATGTAAAATTACCGTTGAAAACTATCTTAGGTCGTACCGCCGCATTTCCGGCATTGTTTAGTTTAAATGTGTTTGTACCGTTGGCAATTTCATATATATGATTTATCGGCCAACCTATTTCAATTTCCGTATCTAACGGAATATCCGCACCTAACGGAATACCCTGCGTATCATACAGGAACTGATTAAACGGTTCACATCTGAATGCTACAACGGTTTTTCCCGCTCGTTGTAGCATTATAGTCATATCTTCCACGGTTATCGGTGACGCTATCCACTTTGTAAACGGCATATCGTCCAAAATCAACTCACCTTTTCCGCCGTTTATCCACGTTACAAACTGTTCAATAGTTTTATTACGTTTTGCGGTATCGTTGCAGATTAAATAAAATTCAACTTCGATTGTTTTGTCTTTGTAAAACACCCTGCCGCCCGATTCCGAAAAATCTATGCTGCCGTCCCTGTACGGTATATCTTCCTCGTAATCCGTCTTTTTCGGCGGTGTTATCGGTAAATCGGTGATTTTGGTTTGCATACCAAAATCACGCAATGAATGTTTACCACGATATGTTAATCCCATTGTTTAGCCCTCCGCTCCCAAAAATGCATCCGAAATTGAACGTTTTACCGAACTACCCGCATATTTACCGTACGCCATTGCAGTCGTTTCATCAGTGATATTATTATTAAAATCCTGTTTGATTGTAATGGTATATTCGTTATGGGCGGTTGTTGCGTTCGGAATATTTTGACCTATTTCGGACAATTTCTGATTTGTCATATCTACTATTTTTGATATAGTGTTATATCCGGTTGTTGCCAACTGTTCCTGTTGCTGATTGTACGATTTTAAAACACTGTTAAACTGTTTTGTCATATCATCATTACCACCGCTGATTATTCCCAATGCCTGTGATGTATATTTGCTTAGTCCTTTCAGCGTGTTGCTTTGCTCTTTTTCCAGTGCCTCGTTTTCGTCCTCGATTGCGTCTAACTTGGCTTGTTTTTCCGCCTCTCGTGCCTCTTTTGCCTCTGTTTTTTTGATGTCCGCAATATCTTCTTCGATTTCTTTTAATTTTTTCTTACCGTCTATCGTAACGGCATTTTGATATTTTTCACGTTCCGCCTCCAGTTCCGACAGCTCTTTTTTCCTTTCGGCTTTGGTTTCCGCGTCCTCGATTGCCTTGTATTCCGCCTCGATTGCTTCTTTTTTCGCTGACAACATTTCTTTTTGTGCGTCATAGTATTCGTTGACGTAGTTTTCCAACGTTTCACTCATACTGTCAAACAGGTTACTGTTTGCGTCGTCCATAGCCTCATAGTAATATTTACCGCTTATCATTCCTTGTTCGTAATATTTTTGTGTATAGTTCTTTACGCGGTTTAGTCCGGCTTGATATTCCTGCTCGCTGATTGCTCCGTACTTCTTTTGCATTTGCAACCACTTCTTAGAATTTTCCAAACGTCCCTCGTACAGTTTCTGTCCTGCGGTCGTCATTTTTTCATTGTATTCTTCTTCCGTAATTTCGCCGTCCTGCAGTGCCTGTGAATTACGTTCCATAATACGCTGATATGCCGCCTCGGGGCTGTCGTCGTATTGTTCCCAGTCATTAAAATATGTTCGTTCGGCTATATAGTCTAATGACTGTTGGTCTAATTCGTCTAATTTCTTTTTTCGTAAATCTGCAATCTGTATTTCGTGGTTTCGGATTGTTTCATAATATTCGTCCCATACGTCCTGCAGTTCATCAGCCGTCATTTCGGTATTTTCCGTCATTTCGGTCAATGTATTCAGATAGTTGTCGTCCATTCGCTGATATGCCGCAATCTGTTCATCTACTGACAGATTGTGCATTTTGACTTCATAGTCAATCCAATTCTTTGACTTGCTTTCTTGATTTTTCAACCTGTTTTTATAATCTTTGATTGCGTCGTCATTAATTTTTTTGTTCAGTTCGTAGATCTCAATATTAGCCTCTTTCACAACGTCCGCGTCGTTTGCAAATTCTTCTAATATTTTCTTCCACCATAGCAATGCGTCGGCGTCTGATACGACGCTTGTTTTTTGGCGGTATTCAAAATCTTCTTTTTTGGTTTCAAATGCTGTGTTGTTTGTTCCTGTTGCGTAATGCGGTAATTTTTTCAACATTGCTTTTGTCTGTTTAGCCGTGTAAACCGAATCACCCTTACTTAGATTTACCAACACATTTCGACCGTTAAACAGATAGTATTGTCCTTTATGTTTTACCAGTTCTCGCGGGTCAGCGACACCCTTTTCATCATTTATAACCGCAGGTCCTTCCGGTGCTGAATCAGTACCGTTTGCAAAAAAACCTTTTTGACCGCTATTGAAAAAACCGCTCGACACTGTTCCGTCCGATTTTACGGTAAAATGTGCGGTATATGTTTTTTCAAATCCCTTTGCTTTGCTTGTCAGGCTATCAATAACCACCGCCGCATTTGTGCCGTCGGCTTTCAGCGTTGCCGTACCCTCTAAATTATCAAATTTATCGACTTCGCCTGTCGTTGTATTGATTGTAATAACCGCCTCGGAATCGTTTGCTTTTAGCGTCGCTATACCTGTTTTTTGGTTGTACTCCGCCAACTGATAAACAACACCGTCTATTGTTACGGTTGCCTGATTGTCAGCCTGCAAAATTGCGACAGCCTGTGTTGCTCCGTATGTGTCAATCAATTCTTGCAACGTCATTATGGTTTGTTCACTTTCGCCACCGTCTACGCTGACGCTGACCTCGGCACTTTGACCGTCTATTTCTTCGACACCGTCTTTGGTTTTGTCTATCATAGTAATATCGCCCTCGGCATTTATGCTGATTTCAATATTATCCGGCAATCCTAAAACGCTGTGCATATAATCGTTCAAATCGGTTACTACGGCTTTCATATTCTTGTCGCCGCTCGCCATTGCCTCACTCAAATTTGAAAAACCGTTTTTAAACAACGCAACCTGTAAACTTGTTTCGGTCGTTGTCATACCTAATAGCTGACATTGTGTGACTACATCATTAATTGCTTTGTTTATTTTTTGTTCATCACCACTTGCGAATATATCCGCAATAGACGAAAAACCGCTTTTGTTTACGGCCTCTTTTGTAACTTCGTTTTGCAGTGTTATTAGTGCCTCTTTGTATTTTTCGATAGACGCTTGGTGCTGTTTAATTCGTTCTTCGTTATTTGCTACATTCGTTTCCCACTCCGACGTTTGCTCTGATACATTTTCTATTGCCTGTCCCAAACTGTCAAAATTTAATTGACCGCCTGTAATGTTTTGATAACTGTCGAATATTTCCTTGTTGTCCTCACGCAGTTTCTCAACCGCCGCCCTACGTTCAGCACCCGACATTGTGCTGTTGATTGCCTCATACTGCGTTTTTAACACGCCTAATTCTGTACTTAACTTTTTAGCATTTTCAATACGTTGCTTTGTTTCATTATTGACGCTTTGCAGTTTTGGGATTTCCTCCGACGATTTTTGTGCGTTGGTTCTTTTTTTACTGCTGTCGTCCTTGATTTCCTGCTGTTTCTGTTTCTTTTCCTGTTCCGCCTGTTCTTTTTGTGCCTGTACTATCTGTTTTATGATGTCCAGTGTTGAACTGCGGACACCGTTTTTCTGTTCTTCGGCGCTGATGAAATCGCTATAGTTGTCTATAAACCATTGCTCTAAAAATTTTCGTTCCTGCTCGCTTTCGTCGGTTTGTTGTCCTTGATTTTTTAATTCTGTCAATTCCTTATAGCGTGCAATATACGCGTCTACTGTATCGGCTACCACGGTCATATCATAGGCGGTCTTTGCTTTTTCCGAATATTCCTGTGCCATAGCCAGCGCGTCATTTCCCGATTCACCTAATTTTTGATGATATTTTTCTATTCCTGCACTTGCAATCTTCGCTACTGCCAATGTAGCCGCAAATGGTGCTGTTACTACTGCTGTTATTCCTGCACTCACTCCGGCAACACCGCCTAATGCCGCAAGAAATCCGCCTACACCTCCGGCACCTGTTGCACTTGCCGCCGCGCCTTCGGCTGCCGCCATTGCCTCTGCTCCTGTTGCTCCTGCTGTTTCTGCTGCCGCACCTGCCGCCTTTGCCGCAGTCTCCGCCTCGCCTGCTACTTTTGTAAACGAAAACAGCGATTTAATACCGTTTGCGAATGAAATACCTTTTGCCGTCAAACTCAATGCGGGTCCGATAATTGCTAATGCTGTGCCGATTTTCAATAATCGCTCACAATCTTCATCAGACAATCCACTTAACCAATCCGCCAAACTGCTTACCGCGTCTGCAGCCTTATCAATGAACGGTGCCGCACTTTCACCAAATTTTTGTGCGGCTACCTGCATTTTAACCATTGCTTGCTCAAACGTAAAACCGGATTTGTTTACGCCCTCCGACTGCTTTTTGAATGCCTCTTCTGACGCTCCGGCGGCATTACCCATTTTCTCTAATTTTTCTGAAAATGTATCAGCCTGCGCACCTGTCAATGCCAACATTGCAGTAATAGCCTCTTTTGAACTGAATAGTTCTGTTAGCTTTTCCTCGCTACCGCCTGTTGCCTCTGCCAAAATCTTCATTGCACCCGAAAAACCGTTTGCCTTTACCATTGCAAATCCCGATTCATAACCCAATGAATTTAGCTTTTTCTTTAATGCCTCTGTCGGTGTCATTAATCCGGTATATACCGCGCCTAACTGTGTAGATACTTCCGACGCTGTACCCGTTACACCTGTCAATGTTGCAAATATCGTAAACAATTCGTCCTGTGATACACCTAACGCCTTTGATTGTGGGACTACCTTACCGATACTTGACGCCAGTTCGGGGAATGTTGTCTGTCCTAATTCGACTGTTTTAAATGCCAAATCCGCAACGTGTTCTACTGCCTCGGCTGTCGTATCACCGTAACCCTTTGTAACGGCTGAAGTTAGATTGATAGAATCAGTCGTTGTCGCCAATCCGGCTTTTGCGGCCTTTGCGTTTATTCTTACTTTGTCGATTGTGTCGTCAGCGTCGCCGAATGCCGATATTACCTGATATGTACCGTCTGCAATATCATCTGTATATTTTGCGGTTTCTATTGCTACATCTTGTATACCCTTTTTCAATTCCTGCAGACGTTCGTCACCTATGGACAATGTTGCGATATTAGCCAATTTTTTATTTAGGTCCATATATTGCTTAACTGCCGCAGTCCCCGCCGCTACCAACGGTGCTGTTACTGTTGCCGTTAATGTGTTACCGACTTTAGTCAATCCGTTTCTGACACCTGCAGTTTTGTCCTGTAATTCGCTATATTTGTTTTTAACCTGTGTAATATATTGCGACTGTTTTTTTAATTCATCTGTCGTCTGCTTTAACTCATTTCTTAAATTTGCCTCTGCTAATTGACTTCTCGATAGATTGTTACTGAAACGATTGAAATTCGTATCAGCTGTTTTAACGGCACTTTCAGCCTTTTTTACTTCGTCTTTCAACTTTTTCATTTCGTCGCTGTTGGCCTTTAGGCTTGTCTTGCCCTTGTTGTATGCCTCATTCGCACGTTCCAAACGTTGACGGGCGGCGTCCTGTGCCTTTGACGCCTGTTCTACCATTTGTTTATATTTCTGTGTAATCTGTGATTGTTGGTTTAGCTGTGTAGACAGGGATTTATATTTATTCTGTAAACGGTCCAATGATGAACCTGTCGTTTTTAATGTGGCGTCTGTAACCTTAAACTCATTTTGCGTTTGTTTCATTGAATTACCTAACGCCTTGATTTCCTGTTGTGCCTCTTTGGTGTTAAAACCAATGCTGATATTTGTACCGTCACTCATTCTTTTCACCTCATATTCCGAAATCTGCTAAACTCGGCAGTTTATCGTTATTCTGTTTTTCTGCTGTTTTTGTGTTTCCGTTCATCATCTCATAAATTTTCCAAAATTTACGGGGTGTGCAGTCCCAAAATTCATCATCTGAAAATTGCAGGCGGTAACGTCCTATAAAATATAGTTTGTCCCAATCGTACGGAGTGTCCCGCCTTACTGTTCCCCCTGTTCTTCCGTTGCCTCCTGCACTCCGAACGCTGAAATCACTGCGGCATATACCACATCATACAAAATATTTATAGTACCCAACGAAATCCAATCTTCAATATCCACTTTTCGCAAATTGTACCTTTCGCCAACCATTGCATATAGAAAATTTAAAACATCACCGTATATATCTGTCTTGTTTCCGAACATTTCAATAGCTTGGCCGACACTTCCGTACATTTGCTCCAATACTCGCAATGCTCTGTATGTCAGCTTTATTTCGTATTCCTTATCCTCAATTTTTATCTTCTTGCCCTTTGCGATACACGCGGTTAAATCTAATGTTTCTTCCATTTTCAAAAACTCCTTTCATACGCAAAAAACGCACATCATAATGATGTGCTTGATTTATTTGCGTTTCTGTGTTATACTTGATTTATAAAAACTTATTTTTTCCTTTTACCGTCCTGCGTGGGACGGTTTTTTTTATTTAATTATTCTTTTGGAACTGTGTCACCTGTATTTACTGTAGGTGTTGATGTCGTTCCTTTTGCGTAGATTTTATTTATTTTTTCTACTGTCAGGAATGCATCCGCCTCTTTTTCAGTGTCAAAGACACCGTAAATTCTCCAAACACCGTCCGCACGTCTTGCCATTGATTTGAATGACATTGTGTCAGACTGTGGATTTAGTTTTTCAGTTCCGGCTGTTTCCGCTGAAAAATCACTTGTGCTGTATTTTGTTCGTAACAGCCACACTGCTAAAATTTTACCGTCGTTTAACGGTGTCATAAATCCTGTTGCAAATTCGGCAGGGTCGTCCTTTTCTGTTGATACATAAATTCCGTCCTCTGTTAATGTTTCATCTAACAACATTGCCTGTTCTGCCGGTGAAAACATTGTTCTTTGCGCCTTACCGTCATAACCTGTACACTTTGACAATACGTCAGTGCAATCGTCACTGTCTACGTCTGTTGTTTGTGTTTTTGCAGTTAAATCAATATTCTGCACATTTAGCAAATGTTTAACTTCGTCGTATTCAACTTTAGGCTCACCGCCTGTCATTGCCGCACTTTTATCACTGATTATTTTTGCAATTCTTAATCCCTTTAAACCTGTTCTGATTTGCATAATTTTATACCTCCATTTTTAACGTTACATTTATCGGTTTGTGATATATATTTGTATCTGATTCGTACATATCGCTTTGCAGTTCTACCCTGCACATCAAAAAATCTGTTTCCAACGTTTCTTTTACTGCCTTTGATAGTTCAAACAAATTATTCTGTTTGCTCCAAATATCCAAACGCACGATAACAGTATTCATTATTGCGCTGTCATCAGCATATTCGGAATCGTTATTCAGCATTTCAAACATTGTTATTCGCGGAAACAAATTTTTGTCTTTATCCGGTGCTCTCGGATTGTTGTATATTGCGGCTATTTTTTTTGTTACCGCCGCAGATTTTTTCAATGACTGATATATCATTAACATTGTATCTTGCAACGCTATCCCTCCAATCTTGACTTGATTTCTTGCTCTAATGCCGCTTTCATTTTCGGTTCAACGACAGATTTAACTGCCGCCTCTGCTTTTTTCATAAACGGTCTTGCCACCATTTTGCTTGTACCGTTTTCAACATAAAATAAATACTGTGCAATGCTCCAATCCAACTTGGCACCGTCACCGTCAAACACTCCAACTAACTTATATCGTCCGCCGTAGCCGTCACGCGTTTTACTCGCCCGAACGTGATTTCGTGCGTGAAAACTGTCTTTTTCCTTTCGGTCATATGGAACGTGTGGTTTGAATGTGCTGACTGCCAACGGTGCGACTTCGTCCAACACTTTGTCGGCCACTTCGTTCATTGATACACCTAAATTTTCAATTTTAAGTACCAATGACGAAAACCCCTCATATTCAACGCCGTATTTAGCCATTGTTGACCGCCTCCGCCGTTATGATTTGTATGTCGTGCGATTCGGATGCGTCGTTTATTGCACGGATATTATAATATGTCCCACCGTATTTTATATAGTGGTCCTCTGTCAGAATTTTTTTGTATCTGATTGTAAACGTCACCGTTCTTTCGGCATTTACCGCTGCCGCAGTAAAATACTCCGAACCCCTAACGTGTTTCACATTCGCCCAAACGGTACAGACGGGGACATATTTCTGTCCCTCGTCGCGTCCTGTTTCAGGATTGATACCGTCTGTTAATTCACAAATTTCAACACGTCTGTTTAATTGTCCGGCATTTATCATCAGCAACACCTCACAATAAATTCACGGAATGCAGTGCCAAAATCTGCGTAACTGTCGGATTTTCTTTGTCAGACTGCACTGTCATTTGTCGATTGTCGTACATATCACCGCACAACACCAACGCCGCAATCGTCAAATCCTCGTAGTTATCCATTTCTTCATCAGTTAAACCGGTGTACGATTTTATGTACTGAATGGACGCCGTATGAATAGTTGAAAATGTTTGTTCTTCGCCCTCATACTCCGCACGCAGATATTCGGCTATGTATTCATCTGTTAATTCGCTGATTTTCATATCTGCCACCTATTATGCAGCTTTCATTTTCAAACCTGCGATTTTTTGGCTTTCAACGATTTTACTGTCAAATTCAGTGTAACCGCATACACCGATTGCGTATTGTGTCGCATATTTTTCAAGTAGTACGTTGATTTCCATAGCGTTGGCTAATTTGACATACAAACCGGACATATCGCCATATACAATAGTTGTTGTGCTTGCCGCGATTTTAGGTGCATTTTCTGAAACGTATACAGGCTTACCCAACAGCTCCCAACCGAACTCTTTTGTAATATCGCGGTTTAGTAGGTAATTACCCTCGTTATCCTTTAACTTTCGGATTTGTGCCAGTGTTTCTTTGTTCATAATCCAGCACGCATTTTGTTGGAACTGCTGTGGCACTGTCATTTGAACGTCAATCAATTCATCAGCTATAATATCCTTTGCACTTGCTGATGTAACTAAATTCGTTGTTTCAAATACACCTTGATATTTATTTTTTTGACCGTTTAACAATCCCTTTTCAAGAAATTCTGCAATATTTTCAGCTACTTTATTGATTGTAAATGATACCAAATCAAAACCGCTCTGATTGATTAATGATTTAGAAATTAGTTTCAATACGCCGACAATATAGTTTTCAAGTGTTATTGTCGTGAATTTACCCGAACTTTCAGTCAATTCCTGCATATCTTCCACTAACGTAGCACCTGTATCAGTTGTATCGTCGTAAACAGGGAACGACAAATTACCGCCAACGTTGTATATTGTCGCCATACTGTAAATAGGTGATAATTCTTTCACTCTTTCGATGATACGGTCAGCGATTGTCGTTGGAATCAATGCTTTTCCGCTGTTTGCTGACGTGCTTAGCGCCCTTGTTTCACCTCTTAGGAACTTTTCAAATTTTGCCTCGTCCGCCGCACGTTGTTCCATATTCTCTTTTTTTGCTCCGCCAAATTCAGCACTTGACAAACTTCTTGCCTCATTTTGTGCTTTTAATGTTTTATCAATTCCGTCAATTTCTTTTTTGATTTCATCAAATCTTGATGTTTCATCATCTGTCAACGCTCTTGTTTCCTTTTCTGCGTCTTTGATGATGTTTTCCATTTCCTCAACCAGATTATTACGTTGTTCAATCAAATCCGGTAACGATCTTGTTTCAAATTTTCTTGCAGCTTTTCTTTCAAAATCTCTAAATATTTGCTTTTTACTTTTCATTGTATTGTCCGCCTTTCATCTTTAAAAACTCAACTTCGTGTTTGTAACGTGAAATTAATGCACGTTTTTCTTCTTCGTCCTCGTCGTTCTTTTCTTTCTTCTCTTGCTTTGCAGTTTCTTTAACGACTTGACTTTCGTCCTCATAACTTCGTCTTTCAAATGCTTTTTCTTGGTCTGAACGTTGTTCAATGCTTGTTGCTATGTATGCCGGTGTAACACTTAGAATTGATACTTCGGACATATCAATGTCCTTCAAATATCGGTGTTGCATACCGTCGTCAGCGTCTTTCCATTCGTCAGCACAACTATAGAAACCAAAACTCCAACCGCGTAACTCGCCTTTGTTGGCCTTTTCGATAACTTCGGGGTCTGCTACGTCACACGACGCAAACAGTCCGATATTATCTTCGCGCAGTTGTAATTCACCCGTTTCTGTCGAACCCAAAATTTTATCCGCTCTGTGATTAAAACGCAATTCAACGTTTGGATTTCGTCTTAATGATTTTGCGAATGTTTTCGGCTCTACCTGTTCTATGAACTTGCCGTGACTTGACGAAATCGGACGGCTGTCACGTCCGGTCGCACAAACATAGCCCTCAATATGAACGCTATTCGCTCGTATTTCCACTCTTATCACCTTTAACACCCCCTTTCATTTCCTCGACATCTACTGTCTGATTTGTGTTTGGTGTATATACTTGTCCCTTTTGCGGGTAGTATAAAACGTCGTTTAATCCCAATTTGACAAAATCCAAACCTAATGGCGGTAATCCTTCCATTTCTCGGACTTCATCTATTTGAATGAAATTGTTTTTAATACCTGTTTCATATGCGGCATATCTCTTTTGCATATCGCCTTTTAACAGTGTCTTGGTATCTATCGAAAATGACAACTTGCCGTATTCACTTTGCAGTAGCAAATCTTTATTCAGTGCCGTTTCAATGGCTTTGATAATCGGCAAAATTGCCGATTTGATACCGTTGTTATAGTTTTCATCACTGCACGTCCCGTTGATTATTTCAGGGGACAGGTTGAATAACTTTGCTATTTCAATCGCGTTTGCCTCTTTGTTTTCTTTCAACTGCATTTCCACACTTGACAATGACGCCTCTGTGAATTTTAAACCGTTGTTTAGCACCATTATGTTCTCTTCGTTGTTTCTGTAAAATCGTTGCCACGTTCTTTTTAATTTGGTTAATGCCGATTCCTCTAATCGTTTTTCCGATTGTAAAAAACCTTTTTTGCCGCCGGATTTGACAAGACTGTTTTCAAATTTTAACGTGTTGTATGCCACTGACAACATCTTATTGTTTTCTTCGATTATGCCTTTGCCTGTAGCTCCATTTTCACTGCGACGTGTCAGTTTTAAAAACTCCCAATCGCAGTATTTCTGACCGTTCACCATTATGTCATAATCTTTAAATATCGGGTCTGTTCCCTCGATTACGGAAACTTTTGACGATTTCACATAGTGCAGACTTTTAACGGCGTTTCGATTTCGGTTGATGAAAATATATCCCTCACCGTCTGTCAGAACATCAGAT
Source organism: Hominilimicola sp. (assembly GCF_046972485.1). NCBI lineage: Bacteria > Bacillati > Bacillota > Clostridia > Eubacteriales > Oscillospiraceae > Hominilimicola > Hominilimicola sp. Next base: position 19,694 of record NZ_JBKVWU010000010.1, on the reverse strand, counting down.
AACCACGCCGTTTTCATCTGAAATGCGTCTAATTTATCGCCTGTTTCACTGTTTAACAGATGAACTCTGAAATCATCTTCGACATTACCGCCGCCGTTAATATCTTTCAGAACTATCGGCAACATTGCTATTGTATTGGCTATGAAATTTACACAACTTGTCACGGTCGGAATGCTCATAGCCTCGTCTTTTGAAATCGTATCGCTTACACCTGCGATTAATTCAATGATGTTTGTACCGCTATCTTCCGCCGCACGTCTAAAAAATTTTCTTTTCCACATTTTTTCTTTCACTCCCTTATGCTGTTTGTATGCCCCAATCTAATCCGGTGTCGAAAATTTCGTGTTGTTGCATTATGTACACGGCTATGATTGTAGCGACAACCATATCAACCTTGCCCGCAGAACGTTTTTTATTGACGTACTTGTTTTTGTTCGTATCTTCTGTACATTTTGCATTTTGGTAATTGATTTCGTACAATTCGTTTGCCTTGTATAAAAATTGGTGGTTTAAAATACATTCCTTTAACAGTTTTGTCGGTGCGTGCAAAGTTCGTGAGTGTTGCTCTACTTCCGTCACGTTATAGCCGGCACGCTCCCATTTTTGTGCCGACGACATTGCATTGCGTCGGTCATATCCAATATCAATGATTTTGACGCCGTACTGTTCTTCAATCTTCATTACATATTCTTCAATAACCGCGTAATCGACAACTCTGTCACCGCACGCCACGCACTGCATTTGTTTTATAAAATGCCTGTAATCCACACGTTCCGTCGCACTTTTTTCGTCTGTCCGTGCCTCGGGTATAAATGCCAGTGGCTCGCAATAAACCACTCCGTCAACATATGCCACCATTACAACGGCACAGTTATCTGTTGTTTCCGCCAAATCGACACCAATATAAACGTCTAATCCGGTCCAATCAATCTCGCCGTTCTCTAATCGACACGCCTTTACGTCTGCAACGTCAATATAGCTTTCAGTTCCTATTCCTTGATAAATTATGTTGCAGTGCTTTGTAACAAAATTTTCACGGCGGCTCGGCATTTGTATAGCACGTTCCCTGTTGTCTTTCAAATCTTTCATTATGCTTGGGATTTCTAACGCTAACGGATTGGACTGCTCCAATATTCCGTCGTCCCTCATCCATTCATCTTCTTTGGTGTTGTCCGGTTCATACAGCAACGCAAAAACTTTGTTGTCATTGATTACTCCGTCCAAAACGTTTTTTGCATACTGTACTTCGTCCTCGAACGGATTATCGAACGTCGGGTATTTAGTGCTAATGATACAGCCTAATTTATTCAGTATTGTCAACTGTCCTGAACGCATTGCCTCAATCGCATACGGGTTCGGTAATGCTCCCACTTCGTCCGCCAAAAATGCGTTTGGCAGACGTCCGTCAAGTCTTGAGTTGGAATAGTTCAACGGGATATATACATTCTCATTCAGCAGACATTTAATATCATCCCTACGAATTTTGAACCTATCCATTAATGCAGGACTTGACAATATAATCTCTCGGATTGCCGTTTTCACTTCTCTTGACAATGTTCCGTCCGGTGCGACCGAATAGAACTTTGAAAATTTCGGTTCACAAAAAAACAGCAGTATGAAAATGACGCCGATAATAATTGTCTTACCGTTCTTTCGGCATATTTCCAATAATGCTGTTTCATATTTTCGTTTATTTTTATTTCCCCTGTATACCGTACACAATACCGAGATAATCAGAAAGAACTGAAAACCCGCAAGACTTTCGTATACAGTTTGATTTTTTGCCATTCCCGACGGCATAATCATTAATTTTAATAGTTTGTCTATCAGTTGAACTTTTTTCTTTGATATGCAAAACTCGTTGTCTTGCTCATCTGCAATTTGCAAAAATTCTTTGCATTGCAGTTTGACGTATTTCGGCGCGTTGATTTTTCCGTCGCAAACGTCTTGCGCATATCTATACGCTTTGTGTTCTCTATCCATCATATTCGTTCGCCTCTTTCAGTGCATTTAACAGCGGGTCCTCTTTGTTTTTGCTCGCCGTTAAATTTAAACTGCCTATCTTTGCTCGTGCCTGCGGTGACAGACACAATTCATTACAACAACGGTACAAATCTTTTGTGTATTTGTCCTTACTTGCCATAAAATCTTTATTAAAAATCAATGAAAAATCATCATTTATTTTGCGTTCTATATCCTGTAATCGGTCAACTGCAATAGAAAATTGAGTTAAAATATACACGTCCAAATTACTCAAAATTCCGCTCTCGTCCAATTCCTTTTTTATCTTTCGGAAAATCTTTTTTTGATTGTTCGACAAATACGTCGGAGGTCGGAGGTTATCAGCTTTCCCGCGAATTTTCTCTTCGACTTCTTGACGTTGTTTTTCTTCCGATTTTGTGTTGTGTCGTGATTGTGTTTTTACCGATTTCGCCGGTCGTGCCATACCTCCCTCACCTCTCGTATTTTTTGAATTTTAATTTAAAATTTCATTTTGGGAATTTTTTGCGTGCTTATACCCCTTGTTTCCTGTACAAATCCCCCAGCCGAAAAAATTCTAATGGCCGGGGGGTGTCTGTTCCTGCTCCAATGCGATTTTCTGCAATACTTTTTTCGGAATTTCGCCGCTTTCTGCCATTTTATGGTGACATTCACAAAGGCTGATTAAGTTACTGTTTTCATCTCGCAGTTCGTAATTGTCTTTCAGCGGTACAATGTGATGAACACTGATACCGTTCGTATTGTATTGACGTGCGCCGTATTTATATAATCCACGCACACATATTTGACACATATTCATATCACGTTCTTTTATCTCGTTGCGTTTGCGTTGCCACGAAATTGTATTTCTGTATCTGTCATATTCATACGTTTTTTTATTCCGGCTCTGCCTACGCTTTGCCTGTGGACATTTGTACATAACGTCGTGAATACGTCCGCAATACGGACAGCTCTTTCTCATTGTTTATCACCTCTTTCCGCCGCTTATATGTCGCCTATATCTATCTTGCCACTCATCAGCTCCGGCAACAGTGCGTCCCGAAGTTCTGCTAAATATCTGTTTTCTTCAACGTTTAGATAATATATGTGTTGTTTCCACGTGTTAAATATCATCATAAGAATACTTGAAATATTTTCTTTGCTGTTGTTTGCGAATGTTATTTCATTTTTGTTTTTGGTTGTTTTGAAATAATCATTTTTAACAATCTTTTCGCCACATATTTTTTCTGTCAATTTTGAAAAATCATTATTTGTACTGTTGTCCTGCTTAAACAGCTCAATGTCAAATCCTAAAGACTTGGCGATTGTTTCGTTTATTGTTAGTTTACAAGTATTTTTTTCAGTTATAATTCTGTTAATATCCGCAACTATTTCGTTGTACGGTCTATGTGCATTTTCTATATTCTCAAACTCTATGTATCGGCTTGGCACCAATACATAATTATTGTTTTTTATTTCTTCAATGCTTACTGCCTTACAGTAACCCGCTATGTTTCCGTACTGTTCAATCTGTATCAATACATCTTGTATCTGACTTTCAGATATAACCTTGACTTCTTTTGCGTATGTCCTGTTAGTGTGACTTTTGCCGCCAAACTGCCCGTTTTGCATTCGCTGTTCTGTTTCATACCGCTGTCGTAGGTCAATCATTTCTACTGTCGAATGCTGTTTATTTTTATTAAATGTTATAATGCACGTTGGTATTGACGTAACTTCAAACATTTTATCCGGACATACAATTATACTTTCTATGAAATTCATTTCAACTAAATACTGTCTTATTTGCTTTTCCTTTTGGTTGTCTGTACTTAAAACCCCATTCGGCAATATAAAACTTGCTTTGCCCGTAATCTCATCTAACGCAGTCAATACAAACGCATAATTCGCATTACTTTCCGGCGGCACTTCGCATTGTGAAAATCTATTCTGTAATTGTGCAAATACCGGCTGTTCCCATTTCATATTGTACGGTGGATTTGATATACAACAATCAGCTTTAAATTCGCTCTTAGTTATCTCTTTAACAGTTGCAAATCTATTGCCTTTTTGTGTCCTGTATGTTTTAAAAATTTCATCTGACAATACATCACAATGAATAACTTCGGCGTCAATATTTCTAATTGCCAAATTAAACAACAAAAACGGAATAACACGACTATCATATTCTTTACATATGAATTTTAAATCGTTATTTTCGTTCCATTTTTGGATTGTCAATGCTCCACTTCCCGCACACAAATCTAAACAATTTTTTTCATCTTTGGTTTTTGATAACTCTGCAACTGCTACCGCAAGACTTTTCGGTGTGTAGTCTTGCATTTTTTCCTTGCGGTCGGCAAAATAATATTGAAATATCATTTGCATATAATCTATTGTTAAATCGGGACATATTAAAATCCAATCTTCGCATAGCTTTCGGCACTTTTCCGCATTTAACAATGTCGATTTTAATTCATCAACAACATCTTCAATTTTTTCTATTCTGAAAACACTCTTGAATTTTTCAACTAATTGTAACAGTTCCATTTCAACGTCCCCATTCCTTTAAAAATTTGCAATCAAAAACCGCCGTTTACACGCTACGGCGGTTCTCGATTGATAGAAGAAAAAAAGGAGAAAACCCTATTGTGAATTTCTTCACGTTATCATAATACCACAGAATATAGTCCATTTTAGTCCACTCTTTTAAAAATTCGCAATTTTTTTTAATGCTGATTTATGTATTTGATATATTCGGGAACGTTCATAGTGCATTCTCTGACATATCTTGTTTTCATTCAGTCCTAATATGTATTTATATCGCAGTACCGCCTGTTCCTGTGGATCCGACAACTTCGCAATCGCAGTTTCGATTGTTTTCAACTTTTCCGCCGCCGTTGAATATTCTGTTTTATATTGTTCCTGTAAATCAATCAATTTGCAAATCAATTCGGATTTATCGGTTGACTTTCCGCCGCGTGGCATATCATTGACTATTGCCGTCACTTTATTGATTTGCGACTGCAATTTCTGTATTTGATATTCAATACTCTCTGCATTTCGCATTATTTTTCTGTATTCCTGTAATTCTTTTTGCGTCAATGATATGCCCCCTGTTCCGTAATCGATTGCGATTTTTAGTTTTTGTTTAACAACCTGTGTTGTCCGTTTTTACTGACTATATACAAATATTCCGGTGTTTCTTTTTCAATTTTCCAATTTTCCGATTTTAAACCGTGTTCGGCAAGAAATAGTTTCTGCCGGCGGTTTGGATTGATTAATCTTTTCATTGATTTCCTCCGTTTTTTCTTCTGTCATTTTGTTTCATTCTTTGTATTGACCGTTTCCACGAATTCCGTATTATGTTATATTCTCTGTTTGATGTATCAATCGCAACAATAGAATTTCTTAACTTTTTTTGTTCATACTGACATCCAAAATATCGCGACTTCCGGCAAACGTCAGTACATAAACCTGTTTTTTGTACTGACGTGCATAATCGATAATACATTCATTTAACAATGCTTGAAATGTCATTTGTGACGTTATGCGTTTCAAATCACCCGCCTTTAATTTTCGTATGTATGGTTTCATAAATTTTGATTTATATTTTCTCATATTGTTCTACTCCTTTTATTCGCACGGTTCGTATTTTTTGTGAAATATATCGGGTTTGCAAGGATAATATTCCCCACGCAATCCCCTTATGATGTAATCGCCGACGCTTGCCTTCATATAGCCTTCTAATGTTGATATAAATATAACAGGCTCTAAGCCCTCTACACGGATAATAGTTTTGTCCAATCCATTTGTAAATTTTATAATTTCATCAAGGTTATGCCCTTCCCATTGCACTGCCTCTATTTCACACGGTTTTGTTTTGTATTTCATTCTTTACCTCCGTCATTTCTTTTTGCGGATTTATCTATTTTTGCCCCGCAGTGCGGGCAGTAATAAAATTCACATCCTCTGTACCACTGAATATCATCACTGTCGTTATCTAACCCGATTTCTAAATAATCTATACAACCGAAACCGCATACCGAACATATAAATTCATCAACAGGGTCCATATTAGTAGCATTATACCCGTGCTGATGTTCATTCTTTAGCTCCATCAACTTGTCATACTCTGACTTGTCAATCAATTTCTTATACGCCTCCTGTGCCACTTCTTCGGCTATATCGCCCATAAAATACACCGGTAACGGTTTTTCTAACGGTCCACATTCTCCTTTGCTTGCGTCAATTATAATTGCAAATTTGAATCCGTCATACCGACTTTGCAGATAGTCATTTATGTCACGCAAATTGTGACTGTTAAACCATATCGGAAAATTTCCGAAACGGTCTTTTTTGTCCGTAATTATTCTCATTTAATTTCCTCCTTACTTTAATTTTTATATCATTTTGTTTCCGTACTGTTTTAGTGAACCGTATACCGTTGCTACCGCGATATTTAATTCTTCGCTGATTTCTTTAATCGTGAACCCTTGATTTTGCAAAAACACAATTCTGTTGTGATATATATACCGTTTATTGTTACTTCGTGACTGTGGTTGCGGTTGTTCACCGTTGCAGATGTACACCCATTCGGGACGTACACCTTTTTTCAGTGCCTCGGTGACATTATGCCACGCCTCGTTGATACAGGAAACAGAACACATTTGTATTTTAAATGGTTTACCACTGTTTTCGTCGATTTTTTCGTTCATCATTTTTCCACATACTGAACAATATGTCTTTCGCATTTTTGGGCCTCCTCTTTTATCAATCTTTTTTTATTTCTTTTTTCCTCTCTCAATATATTGTGATTTCTTTTGCTCTGTCGTCGACGTCTATACTGTCTTCGGTTACAAATGAATATCCTTCACCCGCATACACCATATAATCGCCCTTGCCAACTTCAATTAATTCGTTCGCAAATTCTTGTAATTCTTGTACCGTCATTACTGTACCTCACTTTCCCGACCTTAGCATATAAAATAATAACTGCGACATTGACCTTTGACGGTCCTTTGGGTGTGCCACTGTTGCAATTTTCAACGTCCAATCTACCGTTTTATCATCTATTGGTGTCGGACTTTTAAACTCATCTGTGGGTTCTCTGCTCTCGGGGCACGCCACATATACCCCTACGCTCCATGGCACTTCACGCCTAATTTGTTTATATGTTTCCATTGTTGTGACAACATAATTTCTGTCACCACCAAAATTTAAGCCGTTGCCGCTATGGTAATCAGCCTTGCAACTCTTGATTTCGTAAAAAACAAACTCGCCTTTTTCAATTCCACTCGTGCTTTGATTTTTTGGCACGAATTGTATAAAATCAACACGTTTTTTTTCGCCTTTTCCACCACTATGATCAAGTGTAACTTCGCTTGCGTAGTATTTACCCCTACCCGATAATCTTTCAATGAGTAAATTACTCAAAAACTCGGTTGTTTCTTTTCGGTTCATATTTCTTCCACCTTTCCTTTCAACGTTTCTTTTACCGCCGCAAATAATTTGTCGTATTTCTCCGACCCCTCAACCGCCGCAAGTGCGGTTTTAACCGCTATAATTGCGGTCTGTGCCTGTTCAAAACACATCTGCAATTTAACCATATTTTCATTACTGCCGACTTGTGATTCTTTTTGCAGTTTCTCAATAGTTTGTTTTAACTCGGCATTTTCTTTTTCCGCCGCGTCAACCTTTTCTTTTTCTGCTGATACCTCGTCTTTCAGCTTTTTATATTTTTCTTTCGACTTTTTCGCCGCCTGTTCTGCTTTTTCCTTTTCCTCTGTCAGACGGTCAATCTCTTTTTGCAATGATTTTTTAGCGTTTTCGTCAGCCTCTTTCATCATCTTTTCTAATTCGTCTTGCGGAACCGTCGCAGGCTCCGCATTTCTAATGTCTAACTCCGCTTGCAGGCGTTCAATCATTAATCGCTTATCTTCCGCCGCCTGTTCGCTCTGCTTTATCTGTTCTTCCAACTTTTTCTCTGCCACTGCTTGCTTTTTTTCTGCTCTGTCCAGTGCGTCAGTCTTTTCCTGTATCAACTTGTGCAGTTGTTTAACGGTGGTTTCCTCTGTTATGTTGTTTTCTTCAACGAACTGTTCTCGCTCATCAGCCGGAATTGCTGTTAGCTCTATCAATTTTGTTACTCCCAGATTCTTAATTGATTCAGAATTTTCAAAATTTCCAAATAGCCTCTGTTGGTCTGCACCGTATTCCTTGTAAATTTTTATGTAGTTTTCAGCCATAGCCTGCTTATAGCCTGTGTATTTTTCGCAATACTCGCCCCACTTGCCGTATTGTACCAGTGTTTTAGCTTTTGCAAATCTTTTACCGATTTCTATTAAACATTGCAATAGCATATTGTTCATACTTTTTGAAATATATTTGATTTCTGCCGTGATTGTTGGTAAATCACAACTTTCAATCTCTCTGTATTCCGCCTCGATTATCTCGTTTTTATTTTCCATTATGCTACTTTCCTTTCTTTTTTCACTCCGGCTGTGTTCTTGACGAACTCAACCCACTTTTCTTCAAATTTTTCGACTTCCGGCGTTCTCGCGCAGTGCCGTAATCCGCTGTTTTGTCTGACACACATATTTTTAAAATCAAATTCCAATGTAAAATACGGTTTATCCGGTTCATTTATATGACGGATAAAAAATATAGCCGTCTCACCGCGCGCGTGACGTTTAGCATACGTCGCTACGCAATGATGTAACTCTCTGCCCTCGTCTATCATTTCAATTTCTGTTTCGGCAGGGTGTATTGATAAACCGCCGCAGGTGAAACAATATTTTTTTAGTTTGTTATATTGTTTCTTGAAATCTTTCTCCAGTTCTTTTGTTGCAGCAATCTGCATAATGCGTTGTTCATCATTATGCGATTTTACTAAATTCTGCGGATATAGAATGTCCGTATCGGTCGTATAATGACCGTTTTTCCGCAACATATTCCAATAGTCAACAATGTACTGCACCCTGTTGTAATATGTTACTGCGTCCTCTAAATTTTTGTTTTGTTTTTCAATGTAACGCATTGTTTTCGGTATGTCGGCACCTGTTCCGATTAGCGGTTCAATTCGTGAACCGTATTTATGTACAATTCTATCAATATTCTGTATCGTTACACCCTGCGTATGTGTATGTACATACAGGTCAATTTTACTGCTATCCCACTCATTTTGTTTTATGCACCGCAGTGCCTCTTTGCTGATACCTAAAATTTCATTGGGTTTTGCTTTTTTCAGTTTTAACCCCTTGAAATTTTTCAACGTTGGTGTGGTTTTGATATACGACGTCGACGATTGTATCAATTTGTTGACATATCCACCTAACCCATTCATTATCAGATTTTCAACATTCGGATAACGTTGATATAATCGCAGATATGTAACCGGATATGTCGTATCTGAACACTTCAAATACACGTCCAATTTTGAATTTTCAGCGAACGTGCCTTTCAGCACATTTGGAATTTCTTCCGGCTGATATATTTCCGCCATACACACGTCTTCCACCCTGTCCGCAAACGTTTTCCGTGTTTCCCATTTCCCTATGAAACACTGCCTGTTCCAGTAGTTTGAATAAAACCCTGTCAGTCGTTTTTTTTCTGTTTTGGAAAATACCGCACCGGAATATTGATATATATTCAATTCATCTTTGCCAGTTCTATCAACTCGACGTTCACCGCACCACTGCAATACGGCAACATTTCCGTTGACATTATGGAATGTAACGGGCCAGTATCGTTCTATAACAGTTCCGTTTCGACTGCCGAAACTGCTGACGTGTTCGGCTGTTACCGATTTACCACATTCGGGACACGTTGTTTTTTTATTGCCGAATATTTCTTCACCTGTTTCTGAATGGATAAATCCTATTCGGCTTTTAGGGGCAGTTTCCTTTATGTATTCTTGCAGTGTAACCGCTCCGCAGGCGGTACATTTACATTCAACACACTTTTTTCGTCTGTCCTCCAACGGCTCATAATAGTACCCAACTTTGTATATTAATAAATTCACTTTTCTTTTTTTATTGCACCAGTCGGCCAAACCTTTGGGCGGTTCGTTCGTTACCAAATCGGCCATATTTATATCACACATATTTACCGCCCCCTATAGCAAATCTGCAATACTGACTATCTTTTCAGTAGATTTCGGCTGATTAATACCGTAAAATTCGCAGATTATTTTTTCTGCCTGTTGCGGTGTTACACACGCAAAATTATTTTTTCTATGCTCGTCCGCATATTTTTTAATCTTTTTCTCACATTCAACAATGCTCATTTCTTTCACTTTCAAATCCTGTCCGACGATTTCCGCCGCCTGTGGATTGTTTCTGATGATCTCTTTCAACTGCTCACCTACATAATATGGCGGTGTATTTTCTTGCCCTTTCTGTTGCTCCTCTATCTGCTTTATGACTTCGTCTATCATTGTTTTTCCTCTCTTTCTTCTCAATCGATTGGGATTTTTTAATCTGTCAGTTCCATTTGACCGCCCATATCTAAAAATCCGTCTTTCAAATTTCGTTTGAAACCCTCTCTCAGAGTTCCACCGAAATCTGCCAACTGTTGCATATCGAAATACATTGCCATTATTATCCCAACGCATATACCCGATACAACCACATATACATTGGGTTCTAACGGATTATCTCGATAATAATATTCCGGCGCAAATTCATCACGGAAAACGTCTAAATATTTTTCCTGTATTATCATTATTTTTCCGTCTGCCATAACAAACATTTTGTATGTTTGTTTGCCGGAAGTTAACGAATATTTTAACGGCTGTAACTCTTTCAATTCGTCAACATCAATAATCGGTTGTGGTTTTTCTGTGTTATCTGTCAATGTAAAAATATCTTTGACCTCATTGTCACCGCCTATTGCGGTAAAATAATCATCAACCGTCCATTTCGGACAAATTCCTTGCACCATAACCGCTACGTGACCCTCGGATAGAAATTTATATCCGCCGTATGACAGTAGTATTATTTGACGGTTTTTCTTGCATAATTTCAGTATGTATTCTAAATTCATTCTGTCGCCCCCTGTCAAAATGTTACGGCAATGTTCAGCACCGCCGCCGCAATCCAGTATATTGTGTGTCGCCAATCACCTGTAATTGTATACGGTATAGCTGATGCACCCTGTAGAACTATTAATACCAATGGCAATATTTTCTCTTTACTCATTTTTATACCCCCTCAACTCTTGTGCCGTCCTCATACTCTAAAAATCGGACAGCCCCGTCATATTTTACTTCGTAACCTGCAATATCTTCGGGCATTAAAAACTTTTTGCCGTAAATGTTTTTCATATCGTCCCACACATCAAACGGAACCGAATAAAATTTATCCTGTATATTTACCGCCACAAATGTAACGGCTCCAAAATCCTTCTGTTCTCTTAGCCACTCCATTTGCGTATCTGTTACCGCATTTCTTTGTATACGGCTTTTTTGCGTGCTTTTTGCCTCAAACGCAATAGCACGACCGCCGTACAGAACCCCTTTGAAATCCGGCTCGGCTCTGCCTGTAAATCTGCCGCTGAATTTGTTTCCTGTGGTTTTCTTTGTAACTATGTACGGCTCGTTCACCTTGTTAATAATTGCCGTACCGCGTTGACGGTAATAGTTGCACCCGCGCATTAACAGGCTTTCAAATGCTCTGCCCCTTGCAGAACTCACTTTATTTCTCAAAACTTGCTCACCGTTGGTATTCTCATTTTCATTTACCAACGTTTGAAATTGTTCCGCTGTCATATGTTCCATAGTTTCTACCTCTCTTTTTTAATTTCATTTTGTTTAACATTACACATTTTTCAAATGATTTAATATCGTCCGCCGTTGCTCTCGGTGCGTTCCCGCATATCCGAATTATGCACGGCGTGTTTTCATATTTGCAACCGTTACACCCGTCTATCATTTCAACACCTCCGTACCATTACATACTCTTGGTACGGGAAACCACTGAAATCGTGGAACCCGTCAAACCTATGTATTATCTCGTAGTGTTTTTTTGCTCTCGGTGTGCTTGTCCACCTCTCGGCCTGTATTATTCTGTATCTGATTTTTGGTTTTTTCATATTTCGACTACTTGTGAAATCTTTTTCCGATTTCTCGCTGTCGCCTTTTACAAAATACATTGCCAAATCATACATAGAATCAGTGTATATATTTTCTATATGCACCTTTCCGTGTTCCCATAGGCTTATAATGATACCTATGTCAAATACATTTTTGATTATAAAATGATGATGTAACCCACCTTTGACACCGCGTTCGGTCATTGCGGTATATGTCAACGGTATGTCTTTCTTCTTTAACTTTTCACGCAATCGGCGAATAAATCGACTGCGTTGTTTTTTTGCCATTACCATACTATCGGGACGTTCCGTACGTCTGTATGTTAATGTCACCCACCAATCCGACTTTTTGAAATTTGTACAGATATTCCACACTATGCGTTTTTTCTTCAACAACTCATTTCTTCGCCGTTGAACCTCTGAACATTCATTCCAATTCGGACCTCTTGGAATATTCTTTTTACCGTATCTTGCGGAGAAACTTTTTTCTTTGAAAATGTGTTCCCCTGCAATGATAGTTTTTTCTATGTATGCCATATATCTTAATCTGCTTTCGTCCTAAAATTAATTACTTAAACAAGTTATAAAACCTTGAAAAATCAAGGTTTTTTTGTTTTTTGCTATTGCCTATTTTTTCGATATATGATATAATAGATATGTGGGTATCTTTATATCACATATAGTATTTAAAAAAGTAGTGGTTTGGCTGAACCACTATTTTTTTTGTGTCAATTCGTCGATTGACATTTGTACCGTTTTGGGCGGTGGCGTTCGGTGTGTTATAGGCTGTTTCGCCTGTCTGCATTTCTGACAGATAAAACCGCCTGTCGGTGTTACCGCCCCCGGTATATTCTTCGGGTCAACATATGTCATATACCACTGCCCGCAGACAGTACATTGACTGTTATATGTTTTTCTTCTCATATCGCCGACACTTTCTTTTTGAACAACGGCAATACCTTTTTGGCATTGACCGTTGCTCCGCTTTCACGGTTCACCAATGCTAAAACCTCATCCGTTTCGCGCAAAAACTTCTGTCGCGGACTTTCGTAGTCCTTGCGATTTTTCTTGTTGGACAGTAAATCGTCCAACATTTGTAGGGCCAAACACCTGCCCTGTTCATTTAATTGGTCTATTCGTTGTATGTATTTGTCGTACATTATCCTATCTCCTTTAACTTCGGCATTCCGTTTTTATCTCTCGGAATATCCACCGCTTTGATTTTAATTTTTAACGTGTTGCCCTCTTTCAGCATTCCTCTTACTTTTCTTGGCTTAATTTTTTTCATATCTTCGTTCCTTTCGTTGTTCGCAGGCACATAGGAACCGCCCTATCAGATTTCATTAAAATTTCAAAATGTATTAAGGGGGGCTACCATTCGGGCGGTTCGTATCTGCCTGCGAAACTATTTCAACTATGCCGTTTTTTCTTGGCTTTGCTTTTTTTCACAAAATACTTCATATAATAATGACGCCAAATCACTTATAACTGTATTCGGTATCGTTTCCGTATTTATTTCCGCTAAATTGCTATACTCTTTCATTTTCTTTTCCCACCTTTCCGCCTCTTTAGGCTGTTTTATTTGTATTTTTTGTAAACTTATGCTATAATCACCGTAGAATGGAGGTGATTATATATGGATATTGAAATAACTAAAGATTCTGATTATCTTATTTGCTCTTTGTACAAAGCATATCTTCAAAAGCGTTCAAACGGTATGAATAAAATTCAAGCTTCCTCTATGGGAGGTTCTGAAGAAATACAGAAAGAACTCTTTCCTAATTGGTCTGTTGAAGATGTTGACGCTACTTGTCGTGAACTACATAGAGCAGAACTACTACATTGTTTCTTCGCCGATGATATTGTGTATGAAGCTGTACTTAGCGACAAAGCTATAATTTATATGGAAAATCGCTTTAAAAACAATGTAGATACCATTATGGACTATATCTCTAAGATTAAATCTATGATACCTTTTATTTAATCCACGATAATCCAATCTTTTGCGGCTAAGTCCTCTGCGGACGGATTCCAACGACTTGTGGAGGACTTGTTGTTCTTGAAAACTATACAACATCCTGTACTATTCGTAGGCTTTATCTTTACATTGGCTAACATCGTTCTTATGTATTTTTTTCGTGTTATAAAACGTTTACGTTTTCTTGCTTTCTTAACTGCTTTATAAATGTTCATTCTCTCTCCTACTTTCTTTCCGCCTCGTTAGGCTGTTCTATTTGTATTTTTTGTAAACTTATGCTATAATCACCGTAGAATGGAGGTGATTATAATGCCTAATGAAAACAAAGTATGTCCTTTCCTTAATGATTTTTGTCGAACTGATTGTGTATTTCATACACATAGGATTGCAGTTGGAGCTGATGTTTTTACCTGTTTGATTGCTGCAAAGCTATCTGACATCAATCCACAACAATATGACCAGTTGACAGATATAACACATATTTTAGACAGATAAATTTGTGCTAATTGTAGCTTGCACGGTTGTTGTGGTATATATTTGATTTCTCACAAATGCTAAAATATCATTTGCCTCTGCAACCGTGCATTGTTGTTCATTCATTATTTTTAAAATATCTTTAGCTATTTGCACATTTTTTTGTGTTATTTCCATACTCCTACTTCCTTTCCGCCGCTTAGGCTGTTTTCTTGAAAAAGTCATACGGTTTTTTTAATGTTTCACATATTTTGAAGTATTCTTCTACCGTAATTCTTCTTTTGCTATTCAACATATTACTTAATGTATTGTTTGGAATTCCTGTGTTTTCTGATAAAAAACTCTGTGATATTCCATTCGATTCTAAATACATCTTTATGTTTTTTCCAACACTCATTACATTCACCGCCTTTCAATTTTCACGTTTTATGAAGTTTATGGGTATATTATATTTCATAGTTTATGAAATGTCAATAGTTTTTTGAAAATATTTTCACGTTTTATGAAAATTTGTCTTGATTTTTTGAATTGACTGTGTTATTATCTAATTAGGACAGGAGGCAATATGAATTATGAATGATATTAAAACTATAGTAGCAAAAAATATTTTATTCTATAGGAAACAAAATAAGATGTCACAAAAAACACTTGCTGAAAAAATTGGTGTTAAACACAATACAATATCATCTTGGGAAAGTTGTACCAATTCGGTTGATATTGATAGTTTATTTAAAATATGTGACGCTCTTAACGTTTCTGTCAATGTAATGATGGGAATTGATGATAATACTAATAATAACGATACATTAAATGAAAATGAAAATTATTTACTAAACACTTTTAGAAATTTATCCGTGCAAGGGCAAGAATACATATTACAAACAATAGATATGCTCAAAGACAAATATAAAAAAGATTTATATTCTTCCGATTCACAAAAAATAGGTTGAAAATAAAAAATCCCCGACTGCTACTAACAGTCGGGGAAATAGTGTAGTGTTATGGTACACCAATTAAAAACATATATATTGTACCATAACACCGATTAAAAATCAAGTTGAGAGGTGTTATTTTTATGAAAAAAACTAAAAATTCAGTGCAAAGGGCTGTTATATATGCACGTTATTCGTGTAGTAATCAAACAGAGCAGAGCATTGAGGGTCAGCTTGCGGACTGTGAAAAGTTCGCAGAAAAATATAACTACTATATCGTTGATACATATATCGACCGTGCAATGTCGGCAACAACTGACCGCCGCCCGCAATTTCAACAAATGATTGCTGATAGTGCAACAGGCGGTTTTGATGTCATAATAGTATGGAAATTGGACCGTTTTGCACGAAACAGATATGACAGTGCTGTCAACAAACAGAAATTGAACTCGAACGGCGTCAAAGTCGTTTCTGTAATGGAACACATTGAGGACACCCCCGAAGGCGCATTAATGGAAAGTGTTTTAGAGGGTTTCGCCGAATATTTCAGCAAAGACCTATCGCAGAAAGTTTCAAGAGGTATGCGTGAAACAGCGTTGAAATTCAAGGCTACCGGATTGATTCCATACGGTTACAAAAAAACATCTGATAATATATGCGTACCAGATGAACATACCGCCCCCGTTGTCAAAAAAATATTTGAAATGTACGCCGGTGGTATGATAAACAAGGACATATGCGATTGGCTGAATAGTCACGGTTACAGGACGTCAAACGGCAATTTGTTTAAAAATCAATATTTACGAAAAATCTTAAACCGCCGCCGATATACAGGTTCATATACATACGGCGATTTGGAATTGCACGACGAAAACCAACGCATAATATCTGATGAATTATTTGACCGTGTACAAATTCAGTTACAGGCAAAAAGACGTACGGGCAGGATCGCAAGAGAACAGTATATATTGGTAGGTAAATTGTTTTGTGGTTACTGCCGTAACCCAATCCGTGGCGAAAGTGGCCGCAATCATCAGAATAGAATATATACGTATTATAAATGTTCCGTCAATAAAACAGGTGGTAAATGCCCTAAAACAACCGTTCAGAGAGATATTATTGAAAATAATACTATTAAATTTATTTTAAACAATTTTCTGAATGACGAAATTATAAATTCTGTTGTAGACACCATACAGGCGTCAGAAACTGCCGAAAATAATTCAGCGGAGCTAATCACATTACGAACACAAATTGAAGATACCGACAGAAAAATAAACAATCTGCTGACTGCAATCGAAAACGGTGTTTTTACCCCGTCAACAAAACAACGCCTAAACGATTTGGAAAATGTTAAAGAAAAATTAAAATATGAATTGATTGTTAAACAATCGGAAAAAAATAATTTTAACGCTACTGCATTTAAAAGATTTTTAAAAAATATAGATGTTGATGATTTCAAGACGACAGAACAACGGCAGAAATTAATAAATTTGGTGTTGTATCGTGAATACCTATGGAACGACAAAGTATTATACATATTCAATCTTACACCGTCAAAACCAAATGACAGTGTAGACATAGACAGCTACGTTGACGCGTTACTTGCATCGACAGGTTCGACAAGTCCGACCGATGGTGTACCACAAGTTGTAATATCCGAACTTTGGTTCGGATATTTTTTTGTACAAAAACAAAATATAGCCTCTTAGAACTATATTTATGCAGAACTATATTGAGTTCATTAAACGAGATTTTAATACAATGTCAGTCTTCTTCTATTATTTGCATACTATTAATAACATTTTTATATTCTTTTGCAACTTCCCCAAATTGCTTATCAATCAAAATTTTATCACAATCTTCTCCATTATGATTAATGTTATAAAGAGTTTCCGTAAGAGCCGAACTTGCCTTATAAAGTTTTCCAAAATCAAGACTTACTGACGAGCCTTTCAGAGTATGCGCACAAAGATACGCTTTTTCATACAATTCTTCATTCAAAGCCTTTTTCAATTCATTAAAAGCGGTATCGTTTTTGAAACACTGTACAAAGCGGACAACATATTTTTCATCAATGAGTCTTCTTTTGACTACTTCAAAATCACCTCCGACTTTATCATAAAAAACTTTCAGTCTCTTGGTTGTTCCTGCAATATTACCTCTGTATTCAATATAATTATAGTATTCTTTTTTTATTTCATTCAAATTTCGAGTTCTTATCGGCACAACATCGCCCGATTTCATTGTAAAATCATTCTCAACACTCTCTATCTTGTTCATATTAACAAGATAACTCTGATGACATCTCAAAAACGCTCTATGATTTATTTCTTCCTCAATATCATTAAGTTTCTTATATATTGTGTACTCGTTTCCGTCTGTGCGATGAAGAATACATTTTGAATTACTGCTCTCAATATATTCAATCTCACTGTACAACACTTGAATTACGGAATTGCGTTTTTTTATTTGGTATGTATGCACATTTTCATAATTGCTCAGCACTCTGTCAAGTACCATGCTGATTTTATCTATATCGTGCGGCTTAACCAAATAGCCGCTCGCCTCAACGTCATAACTTTCCACCGCATATTTTGACGTTACGGTAAGAAATATAATCTTACCTTTATAATTCATATTTCTAAGCTTTTCCGCAACTTGTATTCCGTTTAACTTGTCCATATACATATCAAGAAATATTATATCATAATACTCTCCATCTTCTATCGAATAAATTAAATTAACGCCGTTTTCATAGCTATCAACATTGTATTCAATAAATTTATCTGAGAAATAGATACTTAGTTGCTGACGGATTATTTCCCTATCACTTAGATTGTCATCACAAACTGCAATATCCACTTTTTGTGTTCACCTCACAAGGAATTATTCTATCATAATTATACCACAAATATGTATTTTTTGTCAAATTCATCGTAAACACCTTCATTTTCAATAAATTCATATTTCTACGGTTATTTATGCTATAATTTCATCATACAAAAGGATAAAAGGAGAAGTATAAAATGGTAAACTACGGAGTGATTGAAGAAAAAATGTGTGATTTATGTATGGGAGAATACATCACCTATGGGATAGGTGCTTATAATACACAGGCTCACGAACTAATAACTTTTGTTTCAGATGTTTTTCCATGTAAGGATGACGCCGAAAAATTTGTGAATGTTTGTAATGAAAACGAACTTTCATTACATCATTTAAGAGATGTTATCGAAGATTTCATTTGAAATAAAAAAGCACTGAATAAATTAAACTTTGTTCGGTGCTTTTTTATTGCAATTCACTTTGAAAGGTGCTATACTTGATATGCAAAAAATATACAAAGGAGCATATGTATGAGTAAAGCACCTTCGGATAATCAGTATTTCGGTACCGAAAAAACAATGAAAATTTTATTTAAGCTTGCGCCGCCCGTTATGCTGGCACAGCTTATTCAATCTTTATATAATATAGTAGACAGTTTTTTCATCGGTAAATTCTCAGGATACGCACTGACGGCACTTTCTGTAATATACCCTATGCAACTTTTGATATGTGCCGTTGCAGTCGGAACAGGTGTCGGCGTCAATACCGTTATGGCACGGTTTTACGGTCAAAAGCGAACTTCCAAAGCGATTAACACCGCCGGAATAGGAACTGTTATGGCTGTTGTGAGTTGGTTCATATTCGCTTTGATTTCATTTTTCATCATAAAACCGTATGCCTTAATCTCGGCAGAATCTGAAATTGTACATGAGTATACTATTACATATGGTAGAATAATCGGAATTTTCAGCTTGGGAATATTCCTTGAAAGCACTTGGACAAAGATTTTGCAGTCGCAAGGAGATATGAAAACACCTATGATTGCTCAGATTGTCGGTGCATTGACAAATATCGTACTCGACCCTATTTTAATTTTCGGAATGTTTGGAATTAAACCGATGGGTGTCGCAGGTGCGGCTATTGCAACTGTCATAGGTCAGTCGCTCGCCGCCGCCATAACAAGTATTAAAGGATTTTATAAGCCGCCGAAATTAAATATATTTTTGCCGTATGTAAAACAAATATATGCAGCAGGACTGCCGAATATTATTATGCAAGCATTGTGGACTGTATATATTCTCGGACTGAACGTACTTCTTGCGTCATTCTCTGATGCATCCGTAACCGTGCTCGGTATTTATTATAAACTTCAAAGTTTCTTCTTTATTCCGCTTAATGCTCTTGGCGTCTGC
>NZ_JBKVWU010000009.1:0-45893 GCF_046972485.1 Hominilimicola sp. | reverse complement strand
ATTATTATACACTCTATTACCCCTTTTGTCAACACTTTTTTTCATTTTTTTTGAAGTTTTTTTCATTATACTATATATTGTGGATTATTTCTTATTATATACACTATTTGCGTCGATTACAATAAAAAAAGAACTGTAACAAATCGTTACAGTTCTCAAAAAATTATTTTCTTCCGTAATTATTAATAATCAACTCAACAAAATCCTTATTGCTGCTTGTGCTTCTCATATACTGCAAAAAGCTGACAATAGTTTCGGTATTTGAATTTCTGCCAAGCTCACGTCTTATAATCCAGCAAGCCTCTTTTTCACGGTCATTAAGCAAATCTTCTTCACGTCTTGTACCCGACTTCAAAATATCAATAGCAGGGAAAATTCGTTTTTCCTGAAGATTTCTGTCGAGTTTCAATTCCATATTACCCGTACCCTTAAATTCTTCAAAAATAACATCATCCATTCTGCTGCCCGTTTCAACAAGTGCCGTTGCCAAAATTGTAAGACTTCCGCCCTCTTCTATATTACGAGCCGCACCGAAAAACTTTTTCGGCTTATACAATGCGTCAGGATCAAGACCGCCGGACAAAGTTCTTCCTGTCGGCTGAACTGTCAAGTTATATGCTCTTGCAAGTCTTGTGATTGAATCAAGCAAAATTACCACATCTTTTTTCTGCTCCACAAGTCTTGACGCTCTTTCAAGCACCATTTCCGCAACCTTACAATGATTTTCGGGCATTTGGTCAAATGTAGAATATATAACTTCACCGTCTATTGAACGTTTTATATCAGTAACTTCTTCCGGTCTTTCATCTATTAAAAGCACTATCAATTTAATATCAGGATAATTTTCGGATATAGATTGAGCAATTTGTTTTAATATAGTAGTTTTACCTGCCTTTGGCGGTGCAACTATCATACCTCTCTGACCTTTTCCGATTGGTGCGATTAAATCTATAAGTCTTGACGCAGTTCTTGTTCTGTCACCTGTATCAAGACTTATTTTTTCTTTCGGATATATCGGTGTAAGACGTTCAAACGGTCTGCGTTTTAAAGCAATTTCAAGTGGATCGCCGTTTATAGTCTTTACAAACAGTAACGGAGAAAACTTATCTTCATCTTGTGACGGTCGGCAATCACCGACAATTTCGTCACCGGTCTTTAAATTAAATCTTCTTATTTGTGTAGGTGACACATATATATCGTTTTTGCCTGACATATAGTTCTCCATACGAAGAAAACCAAAACCGTCTGTCATTACGTCAAGCACACCCTTTACTTCAACTGCGTCTGCCGGACGTTCACGTTTTTTCGGTTGCACTTTCTGTTTTTCCTCATTTGCAATCTGTTCACGTTTTTCGCGAATCAATGCAATTATTTCATCTTTTTTTAAAGCTGAAATTTTTTCTATTCCAAGACCTTGCGCTATTTGTTTCAGTTCATCTTTAGTCTTACGTTCAAGTTTAACTCCGTCTTGCATATACTTGCTCTCTTTCTATTATATATTACCTACATTATATTTTAAATGATTTGATTTGTCAACCTTACAAAAAAACGCATTCCATATAAGAAATGCGTTTTTTGTATAATCATTTGTTCTTTAGTCGTCTAACATAACTGCACCTTGAATTGCAGAAGAAACCATCTTTGAGTATCTTCTTAGATAACCTGTCTTAACCTTTGGTTCAAGCGGAGTCCAATTTTCTTTACGCTTAGCCAATTCTTCTTCGCTGACCTTAAAGTTAATCTGGCATTTATCTATATCAATAGAAATAATATCGCCGTCTTGTACAAATGCGATAGGGCCGCCTTCAACAGCCTCCGGTGAAACGTGACCGATAGCCGCGCCTCTTGTAGCACCTGAGAAACGTCCGTCTGTAATAAGAGCAACGTCTTTATCAAGTCCCATACCGCAGATTGCAGATGTAGGAGAAAGCATTTCTCTCATACCAGGTCCGCCCTTTGGACCTTCGTAACGTATAACAACAACGTCACCCTTTACAATCTTACCTGTATAAATAGCCTCAATAGCCTCTTCCTCACTGTTATAAACCTTTGCAGGGCCTTCGTGCTGCAACATTTCTTTTGCAACGGCACTTCTCTTAACAACAGAGCCGTCAGGAGCAAGATTACCCTTTAATACGGCAATACCGCCTGTTTGGCTGTACGGATTATCTATCGGACGGATTACGTTATAATCAAGTACAGTGCAGTCCTTAATATTTTCACCCAAAGTCTTACCTGTCGCGGTAATTGTATCAAGCTTTAACAAGTTCTTCTTTGAAAGCTCGTTCATAAGTGCCTGAACACCGCCTGCCGCATACAAATCCTGAACGTGATGTTCGCCTGCAGGAGCAAGATGACATAGATTCGGTGTTTCTTTACTGATTTCATTTGCGTAATCAAGTGTTATAGGTGCTTTTGCCTCGTGTGCTATTGCAGGAAGGTGCAGCA
Organism: Hominilimicola sp.; assembly: GCF_046972485.1. Taxonomy (NCBI): domain Bacteria; kingdom Bacillati; phylum Bacillota; class Clostridia; order Eubacteriales; family Oscillospiraceae; genus Hominilimicola; species Hominilimicola sp. The sequence continues at coordinate 43,445 of NZ_JBKVWU010000009.1, read as the reverse complement.
TTGAGTTTGTACTGCAGCCAAGTGCCATATCAACACGAAGTGCATTATAAATTGAATCCGGAGTAATAATATCTCTCGGCTTAATGTTCTTTTCAAGAAGTTCCATAATCTTCATACCTGCATGCTTTGCAAGACGTATTCTTTCAGAATAAACAGCAGGAATTGTGCCGTTACCCGGTAAAGCCATACCAAGGACTTCACACAGACAGTTCATTGAGTTTGCAGTAAACATACCCGAACATGAACCGCATGACGGACAAGCCGCATTTTCAAGTCTTAGAAGTTCGTCCTCATCGATATTACCTGCTTTAAATGCACCGACTGCCTCGAATGCAGTATTAAGGTCACGATACTTGTCTTTATAATTAATTGAAAGCATCGGACCGCCGCTTACTATGATAGCAGGAATATTTAATCTTGCCGCCGCAATAAGCATACCCGGAACGATTTTATCACAGTTTGGAATAAGTACAAGAGCGTCAAGACCGTGTGCAATAGTCATTGATTCGATTGAATCTGCAATAAGCTCACGGCTTGCAAGAGAATATTTCATTCCCTTATGTCCCATTGCGATACCGTCGCAAACACCGATTGCAGGAAATTCCAACGGTGTACCGCCGGCAATTCTTACACCTGTCTTTACCGCCTCTGCGATTTTATCAAGGTGAATGTGTCCGGGAATGATTTCATTCTTAGCACTTACAACACCTATAAGCGGTCTTTCGATTTCTTCATCTGTAAATCCGGACGCTTTAAAAAGCGAACGATGAGGTGTTTTCTCTAATCCTTTTTTTACTATATCACTGTACATTTCTTTTTCCTCCTTAGATTTTCATAAATAGTTGAAGTAATATATTATAATTATATAAATATTTTACTGCATATGTTTTGTCAATCATTTCATACAGATTGCTCTCTGCCGGTGCAAACATTGATACAAGTGCAAGCAACAAAAATATAATAAAAATTATATTTATCGTTGCAAAAATTCCACCCATAAATTTATTTACACCTTTTATAATCGGTGCCTCCGTAATACCGTTTATTATCATATACACCGCCATAAGTATAAGACGTATTATGATAAACAGTGCCACGCAGGCGATAACCGTCAAGCAAAGATTTGTAAGCCACATTACGGTTTTTTCATTTATCGAATTAACCGCATTGTTGGTGCTGTCAATTTGATTTGTCATATCACTTTGAATAAACTCCGGCAAATTCAGCGTTTCGGCAATATCAACACCTCCGCCTTGCGGAATATTGACATTTTCCGCAATCTTTGTGCTTATGTTATTTGCCAAAGCCGAACCTGCAAGAAAGTTTACCGTAGGCGTTTTAAGTGCAAGAACAAGCACTATCGTTACAACCAATGCGACTATTTTCCAAACCGATTTTACAAATCCTTTTTTATAACCGATAACAAACGATATGACAAGCACTGCCAATAAAATAATATCAAGAGTTATATTCATGCCATACCCCCTTTATACGGTTACAACTTCAAGGCTGTTTGAATAAATCACCACAAAGGTTGTATCCGATACTATAATCAGATTTTTTATATCCATTGCGGCAGTATATTTTGACATTACTTTTGAATTTGTTTTTCCAAAGTAAATATCTCTGCCTATGTTATAAAGTATATATTTTTTATTTATGTCTATAAAGTCAGTAACGCCTATAAGGGTTGTACTGTTCTTTAAAAAACCGTTTTTGCTGTACAAATTCAGCATAGGTATATTACCGTCGTCAAATGCCAACAGTTTATTGCCGTTTGAGTCTATTGCCGAATGTGTAAGCTGCACATTTGAAAAATCGTTGTCATAAACAATTTTTCCGCTCGATGAAATTCCCGTAACCCTGTTGTCGCCAAACGCATTAACCTTATCACCCACAAATTGAAGTTCATATACAACGGTATCGGGCATTTCGATTTTTGCATAGCTTTCTGTTTCATTTACGTTAAAAAGCTGTACGGTTGTTTTTGCGGTTACATCGGAATTTAAAAGTGCCACTGCGACACTTCTCGACGCCGCCGAAATATCGGCACATATAACCGCGTCACTTCCTGACGCCCACGAGAATATTTGTTCGCCTGATTTATTATATACAGATATACCGCCTCTGTATGACGATTTATCCGTAACAACCACTACATCACCGTTTGAAGAAAGTTCCGCCGACATAACAGTATCTGGATCGTCTACGTCATATTGAAGTTTATTGTCAATGTACAAACAAATTTTATTTCTGCCTTTTTCGGCAATTAAAATATAATTTCCGTCTACCTTTAATATCGGATCAACTATCGCCGTATCTATTTCCCACACGACAGTTCCCGTTCCATCAATATACGACATATGATTCATTTTTGCACATACAACACCGTTTTTGTACGGTACAAATTCAGTTTCATTCGCACCCTCAAAAGAAACAATTTCATTTGACTTTATTTCTGTGTTGTATTGTTCGTCAGGTTTTTGTGTTGGGTCGGGTAATTGATTTTTGTCTGTTTTACTCGTTTTAAATACTTTAGATATATTGTTTGAAAAATTATTTTTGTAATTTCCGATTATTCCTGTATCTATCATTATAAAAGCGATTACAACAATTATACCTATTATCACACCTATGATTATACCTTTGTGGTCTCCGATTTTTAAATCGTCAAAAAATCCGACATCCGTTTCATAATCGGGATAATCTGTATCATCATCGTAATTTACATTATTACTTAAAGTTTTTTCTTCTTCGGAACTATTTTCTTCATCTGCTTCTTCTAAAGCAAGCTCGTCTTCCGGTTCTTCATCTGCTTTTTCCGAAACAGGTTCTTCTTCGGTTTTTTTGGTTTCCTCACTTACTTCTTCCGAAACAGGTTCTTCCTTATCCGATACAGTTTCATCGTCTGTTTCCGTTATTTCATCATCCAATTCATCATCTGTTTCGGGTTCATCGTCAAATGTATTACGTTTTTCGTCCTCCGCATAATGTATGAGGTCACTTATTGAACTTTCATTTATTTCATCATCGTTTTTCATCAGTAATACACCTCCTTCAGACAAAGTCCTTGCGGCGGAGCGGTTATACCTGCTCTTTCTCTGTCTTTTGAATTTATTATGTCTGTCATATCGTTCGGATTAATCTTTCCGCCGCCGACAAAAACAAGCGTTCCCGCAATAATTCTTACCATATTGTAAAGAAATCCGTTTCCGACAACATCAATCGTTATTATATCCCCGTTTTTATCAACATCAAGCGAATAAATTTCTCTTACAGTTGTTTTAACCGAAAATCCGCTTGACGCAAAACCTATAAAATCATGTTCACCGATAAACGCCTTTGCGGCAATCCGCATTTTTTCTATATCCAAAGGATATTTATAATGCCACGAATATCTGTTCATAACCGCGTCGGGAAATTCACGGTTTAAAATTTTATAAACATATCTCTTTTTCACCGCACTGCTGTTTGAATGAAAATTTTCGTCAGTATCTTCCGCCTCAAAACAAACAATGTCATTCGGTAAATATGTGTTTAACGCATACGGCAGTTTTTCAGACGGTATTCTTGAATTTGTGAAAAAGTTGCATACATAGTTTTCGGCGTGAACACCTGTATCTGTTCGTCCGCAGCCTGTCAAATGTACATCTTCATTCACAATTTTCTGAACGGCTTTTTTTACTGTTTCCTGTACTGTTATGTCATTTTTCTGTATTTGCCAGCCGTGATAATCAGTACCGTCATATTGAATTTTCAGTTTAATATTTCTCATTATACCATTTCCATTACTAAATTTCAATTAAAAATTCTACCGCCATAATAAGAGCAGCCGCCAAAACAAATACGATACTTGCTCCCAAATCGACTTTAGTCATATGCGTTTCTTTCATTTTTGTACGGTTATTGCCGCCGTTGTAGCACCTTGCCTCCATAGCCGTTGCAAGCTCGTCGGCACGTCTGAACGCATTTACAAAAAGCGGTACCAAAAGCGGTATCATAGCCTTTGCACGTCTTATTATATTTCCTGTTTCAAAGTCCGCACCTCTTGCCATTTGTGCTTTCATAATCTTATCCGTTTCTTCGGCAAGCGTCGGAATAAATCTTATTGCAATAGTCATCATCATTGCAATTTCGTGTGACGGAACCTTTATTTTATTGAAAGGTTTTAACAGTTTTTCTATTCCGTCCGTAAGCTGTAAAGGTGACGTTGTAAGCGTAAGAAGTGACGTTCCCATTACAAGATACAAAAGCCTTATAACCATAAGTGAACCGGATTCGATACCCTCTTTTGTAATCTTTAAAGTAAACTTAAATATCTTCAGTGCCCACACCGTATCACCCGGCGTCATAAACACATTAAGTACCGCCGTAAAAATAAATATCCAAAGCATTGGCTTTAAGCCTTTTAATATCATTTTAAAAGGTACACCGCTTATAAGAATTAATGTTATTGTGTAAATCGTAAATACGACATATGAAATCGGATTTTTTAAAATGAACAACAATACTATGTAAAGTATCGTCATTATTATTTTTACGGGCGGATTCATTTTATGGAGCGGTGAATTACCCGGAACGTACTGTCCTATTATTATATCTTTAAACATTGCCGCCACCTCCGATTAATTTTTTAATTGCATCCGCGGCATATTTTACCGTATAAATATGCTCGGGCAAATCATAACCGGCAAGTCGCAGTTTATCGGTAAGCAATGTTACTTGCGGTACATTAAGACCGATTTTCTGCAAATGCTCCGCTTGTGCGAACACCTCCGCAACCGTTCCCTGCATTTCAACGTGTCCGTCATTCATAACGATTACACGTTCGGCGGTTTTTGCAACGTCCTCCATTGAATGTGAAACGAATATAATTATCATTTCTTTGTTTTCTTCGTGAAGTTTTTTTATCGTTGCAAGTATTTCATCTCTGCCTTTCGGATCAAGTCCCGCGGTCGGCTCGTCAAGTATAAGCACTTTCGGATTCATTGCAAGCACACCGGCTATTGCAACCCGTCTTTTTTGACCGCCCGACAAGTCGAACGGCGAACGCGTTAAATGCTTTTCTTTAAGTCCGACAAGTGCGGCACTTTCTCTTACTCTTTTATCAATTTCTTCATCACTGAATCCCATATTTTTAGGACCGAATGCAATATCTTTATATACAGTTTCTTCAAAAAGCTGATGTTCGGGATATTGAAACACAAGTCCGACTGTTTTTCTGACAAGTCTTAAATCGGCTTTCGGAGCGGTAACGTCAATACCGTTAATAATAATTTTGCCCGAAGTCGGTTTTACAAGTGCGTTGAAGTGCTGAATAAGCGTTGATTTTCCGCTGCCTGTATGACCGATAAGTGCAACAAGCGAACCGTCCTCAATTTCAATATTTACATCATAAAGTGCTTGACGTTCAAAAGGCATTCCCTGCTGATATATATAATTAACGTTTTCTGCTTTTATCATCTTTTTGTTTCTCCCAAAATTCTTATAATTTCATCAAAACACTCATCAACCGTCAGCACATCATCTGAAATTTCTATCCCCATTTTACGAAGTTCATACGCAAGTTCCGTAACCTGCGGAACATCAAGACCGAGTGACTTTAATTTTTCAACATTTTTAAATACCTCTTTCGGCGTACCGTCAAGCACAATTTCACCGTCGTCAATAACAACGGTTCTGTCCGCCTGTGCCGCTTCGTCCATATAATGAGTTATAAGCACAACTGTAATGTCTTTTTCTTCGTTAAGCATTTTTATCGTCTTTATAACTTCACTTCTGCCTTTTGGGTCAAGCATTGCTGTCGGCTCGTCAAGTATAAGTATTTCGGGATTCATTGCAAGCACCGACGCAATCGCCACTCTCTGTTTTTGACCCCCCGAAAGCTTTGACGGTGAACTCTGGGCATACTTTGTCATATTGACTATTTCAAGACACTCGTCAACACGTCTGCGTATCTCTTTAGGCTCAACGCCGAGATTTTCGGGTGCAAACGCCACCTCGTCCTCAACCAGTGCCGCAACCATTTGGTTATCGGGATTTTGGAAAACCATACCTGCCGACTGACGTATATTAAATATATTATTTTCGTCAGCCGTATCCATACCCTTTACATATACCTTACCGCCCGACGGCAAAAGTATAGCATTAAAATGTTTTGCAAGAGTTGATTTTCCGCTGCCGTTGTGACCGAGTACGGCGGTAAAAGAACCTTTTTCTATTTCAATGTTAATATCCTTTAAAACTTTTTCCTCTTTTATCTCTCCGCTTTCCATATCTTCTTCACGGTAAATAAAAGAAAGATTTTTTGTTTCTATCATTTAATTTGTTCCTTTAAATTTATTTTGTACTGTAAGCAAAAAATAGTGCTGTGGGCAATTTTATTCTTGCCAGCGTCCGCTGATACCGCATGGGAGGACTAACCCGTTTGATTTCATTGTAAGTCCGATTTCGTCGGCAGTGATTTTACCGCCGTATTTTCTGCCTACGGTCATAGAGAGTACATTTATAAGCACTTGTGCGCTAAGACCTGTCGTATATGAATTTATAAGGAAAAATAACGGTTTATCCGAAAGAATTTTCATACATTCTTCAATTAACGGATAAAGTTCATTTTCAATCTTCCAAACCTCACCCGACGGACCTCTGCCGTATGACGGCGGATCCATAATTATTGCGTCATACTGACGACCGCGTCTGTTTTCACGCTGTACGAATTTAACAACGTCATCGACAATATATCTTACCGGTCTGTCGCCAAGTCCCGACGACACAACATTTTCTTTTGCCCAAGTTACCATACCCTTTGACGCGTCAACGTGTACAACTTCCGCACCTGCTTCAAGTGCCGCAACTGTTGCACCGCCTGTATATGCAAAAAGGTTAAGTACTCTTATAGGTCTGTCCGCCTTTTTTATAAGCTCCGAAAACCAATCCCAATTTACAGCTTGTTCGGGAAAAAGTCCTGTATGCTTAAAGCCCATAGGCTTTATATTAAAAGTCAAATTGCGATAATTAACAGTCCAACGCTCGGGAAGTTTCTTATTCAAGTACTCCCACTTTCCGCCGCCCGATTTTGAACGGTGATACCAAGCGTCAGCCTTATTCCAAAGTTTTTTATCAGATTTTAAACTCCAGACTGCCTGTGGGTCGGGACGTCTTAAAAGATAATCTCCCCAATATTCAAGTTTTTCTCCGTCAGCACTGTCTATAAGTCTGTACTGCTCCCATTTATCTGCACTCCACATACTAATCTCCTATTTCAAATTATAAGTATTCAATTTAATATTTTATCATTTCAACATATATATCGTCAATAGCCGACAGGTAAAAATATAAAATTTTAATATATATATTCACAATTTGCGAATTTTGTGATAAAATATAGTTTGAATTATGGTAGAACGGAGTGAAAATAAATGAAAGTAGCAATAATTGGTTTGGGGTTAATCGGCGGTTCAATCGCACGCAGACTTCGCGGTTTTCACAACTGCACAATTTCAGCATATAACCGAACATCCGAAACTGTCTTACTTGCAAAGCAGGACGGTGCAATAGACGAAGGAAGTTCGGACGTAGGCGAAGTAATGGATAACGCGGATTTAATCATACTTTGTCTTTATCCGCAGCTTAATGTCGATATGGTAAAAAACAACTTGCCGCACATCAAACCGGGTGCGGTTATAACAGACGTTTCCGGTGTTAAGAGTTTTATGATTGATGAAATGTCTAAAATACTTCCCGACAATGTGGACTTTATCGGCGCACATCCTATGGCAGGACGTGAAGTCGGCGGTTATCAAAGTTCGACCGACACACTTTTCAACAAAGCGTCATTTCTGATTACGCCGACAAAGAAAAACAAACCCGAAAATATTGCTCTTATTCGTGAGCTTGCCGAATATATCGGCTGTAAGCACGTTGTCACAACAACACCGGAAGAACATGACGCGGTAATCGCATACACAAGTCAGCTTATGCACGTTGTAGCCGTTGCTCTTTGCGACAATCCTATGATTGAACGTTCAACGTTTTTCAGTGCGGGAAGTTTGCGTGACTGTACAAGAGTCGCGATTATAAACGCTCAAATGTGGAGCGAACTTTTCGTTGAAAACAAGGAACAGCTTGTAAACAGAATACACGAAATGCAGGCAAGTCTCGGAAAGATTGCCGAAGCGGTCGAAAACAGTGACAGAGAAAAGCTTGAAGAAATTATGACTCACGCAACCTCTCAAAAAATGAAATGGTTAATGGAATAAAAGGAGTTTATTATGCCGAGAAACAAAGAAGAAACAGAGGGTTTATCACTTTTAGGTAACAAAAAAACAGTCTACAAGGACACATATGCACCGGAGGTACTTGAAACATTCGTAAACAAGCACCAAGGCAACGATTATATGGTAACGTTTGACTGTCCCGAATTTACGTCGCTTTGCCCAATCACAGGTCAGCCGGATTTTGCAAAAATCACCATCAACTATATTCCAAACGTGAAAATGGTTGAATCAAAATCATTAAAGCTGTATCTTTTCAGTTTCAGAAATCAAGGTGATTTTCACGAGGACTGTATCAATATTATAATGAAAGACCTTGTTAAACTTATGGAACCGAAATATCTTGAAGTTAAAGGTATTTTCACGCCGCGCGGCGGCATATCTATTTATCCGTTTGCAAACTACGGTCAACCGGGTACTAAATATGAAAAAATCGCTGAAAACAGATTGTTTGACAGTTTGAAATAAATGGAGGATTAAAATGAAAAACAGAAAAGCACTTGTTGTTTTATCGGGCGGTCAGGACAGTACAACTTGTCTGTTCTGGGCAATAGACAAATTTGGTAAAGAAAATGTATCTGCAATAGGTTTTGACTACGGTCAGCGTCACAAGCTTGAGCTTGAATGTGCAGACAAGATTTGTAAAAAAGTCGGTATTCCTTATGAAATCGTTCCGACACCTATTATAAATCAGCTTTCCGCAAATTCACTTACGCGTGAAGATATTCCCGTTGAGGAAACAAAGCCGGAGGGTGCACCTCCGAATACATTTGTTGAGGGCAGAAACTTATTATTTTTAAGCTATGCCGCTATATATGCAAAAACTCACGGCATAACAGACCTTGTAACAGGCGTATGCGAAACAGATTTTTCGGGTTATCCGGATTGTCGTGATATTTTCGTTAAATCTCTTAATGTTACAATCAATCTTGCTATGGATTACAATTTTGTTATCCACACACCGCTTATGTGGCTGAATAAGGCTGAAACTTGGAAAATGGCTGACGATTTGGGTGTACTTGACACTATTTACAACGAAACACTTACTTGTTATAACGGCGTACTCGGCGAAGGCTGCGGACACTGTCCGTCATGCACGCTCAGAAGACGCGGTTACGAACAATATATGGAGATGAAAAAATGTACGAAGTAAAGAAAAGATTTGAAATAAGTGCGGCACATAAGTTAGACCTTGACTACGACTCAAAATGTACGAATTTTCATGGTCACAACTGGATAATTGACGTATATCTTCAAAGTGAAACTCTTGACAAAAACGGTATGGTTCTTGATTTTACACACATCAAACGCAAAATTCAAGACAAGTTTGACCACAAGGTTATTAATGAAGTTGTACCGTTCAATCCTACTGCCGAAAACTTGGCGAAATACATTTGCGATGAGCTTGCACCATTCTGTTATCGTGTTGACGTACAGGAAAGTCAGAACAACATAGCAAGCTACATCAAAGATGATGTTAAAATAAAACTGTTATAAGGAAAATCAAAATGAAAGTAATCGAAATTTTTGACAGTATTGACGGCGAGGGCATACGAACAGGACAATGTGCAACATTTATACGCCTTGCAGGCTGTAACCTACGCTGTTCGTACTGCGATACGGTTTATTCACTGTTCGGTGAAGAAACGCCTTGTGAATATACTGAAATGACTGTTGATGAAATTATTTCAAAGGTTAATATGACTTACAAGCGTGTTACGCTTACAGGCGGTGAGCCTCTTGTTCATACCGACAGTGCAGAGCTTGTTTCAAAACTGACCGAAATCGGCTGTGATGTTAATATTGAAACGAACGGCGCAGTTGATATAGTTGATTTTCTCGGCAAAGTGCCGAAGTCGGATAATTTGTTTTTTACTATCGACTACAAACTTCCGTCAAGCGGTATGACCGACAAAATGATTTGGAATAATTTTATTAATTTACGGCCTTGCGATGTTATCAAATTCGTTATAGGCTCTGACGAAGATATGAACTTGACTATTGATATAGTCAAGAAGTTAAAACAAGTTTATACCGAAATGCCGCACATTTATCTCGGTGCGGTTTACGGAATGTATGACGCACAAAAACTTGTCAATATAATGCTTAAAGAGCCTGTGCTTTGTGACGCAACATTTCAAATTCAACTTCACAAGGTTATCTGGGATCCGGAAGAAAGAGGTGTTTAAATGAAAAAAGAATTTAATCACGAAAAGATAAAAGAGGCTATACGCACAATTCTTACAGAACTTGGCGATGACCCCGACCGTGAGGGATTAAAGGATACTCCCGACCGCGTTGCGCGTATGTATGACGAAATTTTTGAGGGTATGCGATACACCAATGACGAAATCGCTGAAATGTTTAACAAGTGCTTTGAGGTTGACTCAAACGACCTTGTAATCGTTAAAGATATTGAAGTTTTCAGTCACTGTGAACATCACCTTGCACTTATGTACAATATGCATTGCCATGTCGGATATATTCCGAACGGCAAGGTTATAGGTCTTTCAAAGATTGCCCGCATATGCGATATGGTTTCAAAAAGACTTCAGCTTCAAGAACGTATCTGCTCGGATATTGCCGAAGTTATTCAAAAGGTTTGCGATACTGAGGACGTAATCGTTGTTGTTGAGGGTGAGCATAGCTGTATGACAGCTCGCGGTATCAAGGCTCGTGGTGCTAAAACACGCACAAGTGCTATACGCGGTCTTTTTGACACCGACCACGAATTGCGTAATGAATTTTATCAATTAATAAAAGACTAAAATTAAAATACCGCTAATATCTAAAGATTAGCGGTATTTTTTATAATCTTCTTCATTTTCTTTAGTTCCTGTTTATCTGCCAAATTTACAACGGAAGTAAACAGTTTTACGGGTGAATTATCAAAATATTTTTTCATCAATTCTTCCAATTCATCGTTTTTTACTTCATCTTTCGTTATAACAGGGGTACAAATAAATTTATCCTCTCCACGCGATATATAACCCTTTTTTATGCACTTATTTATCACTGTATATGTAGTGTTTCTGTTCCATCCAATATCAATATTCAGTATTTTTGCAATTTCACCTGCGGTTATACTGCCCTCACGCCACAAAACGTCCATAACCTTACGTTCAGATTCAAACAAATTCATAATTTTTCTCCCTATCTTTTCAATCTCAAATATTTAGGAAAATGATTTTTCAGTATTCCGTTTGACGCTTTTCCCCAACCTATCGGATAACCGTTTACGGTTACGGCACTCCAGCCTTTTTTATCACATTCGACTGTATTACCCATAAGATACTTTTTAAGTTCTTCACTGTCACATTCAAAATCAACGGTATTCTTAAAATCTTCTTTTTTAAGTGTCAGGCAAAGTGCGTATGACGGCTCAAATCTGTTTTTACGATATATTCCGAGATTAAGACCGTTTCTGACAACCTTAATTTTATCAACGTCAATACATTTCGGTTTCAAGTAAAGCTGTTCTCCGAACAGACAAAATTCACCGTCAAGTTCTGTATTCAAAAACTCTTTTTCAAATTGTCTGTATACCTTTTCGGCGTCCGTCATACTTGTTTTTTTAGGCTTACTTACTTCACTTTCGTAATTGTCCAAACTGTGAAACAGTGCCACAAAATGTCCCTCACCGTTATTTTTATGCGGAAAAATTCTTCGTGTTTTACTCATATCACAGTCGGAATTCGACCACACTCCTCTGCCTTTAGACAGCATATCAAGATTATTCGGTTCTACAAGTTCCACATTATAATTTTCAAGCATATACGCACACACCTGCTCATTTTCCTCCGGTGCAAACGTGCACGTTGAATACACAATATATCCTCCGCCTTTAAGCATTTTCATTGCACAATCAAGTATATGTTTCTGTCTTACACCGCACGAAACCGTATGTTCAACACTCCATTCGTCCACAGCCTGCGGCTCTTTTCTGAACATTCCCTCACCGCTGCATGGTGCGTCAACTATAATCTTGTCAAAAAAATGCACATATTTTTCAGCCAGCCTTTGAGGTGTTTCATTTGTGACTACTGCATTAGTCAAACCAAATCTGTCTATATTGTCAGACAATATATTTGCACGATTTTTTACAATTTCATTTGCAACAAGCAATCCGTTTTTGCCGATAAATGCACCTGCCTGAGTAGCCTTACCACCGGGTGCGGCACACAAATCAAGTACATAATCGTCACTTTCAATATTCAAAGTCGATACGGTCGACATTGCGGACGGCTCCTGAAAATAAAAAAGTCCCGCAAGGTGATAAGGGTGATTACCTGAAATTTTAGACTTATCTGCATAAAATCCGTCGCTGCACCAAGGTACATTCTGAAGTTCACCAAATTCCTTAATTACTGCGTCTTTTGCACCGACTTTTGATGTATTTATGCGTATTCCCGTAAATATCGGAGTTTCGTCCATTGATTTTATAAAATCATCATACTCATCTCCGAGCATTTTTTTCATTCTGTCCTCAAATTTTTCAGGCAATTTCATACTTATCCCCTTTTTCTTTTTTACTATAACAATAGTATAAATTAAATTTTAATTCGTGTCAATATAAAAGACAAAAAAGTGGCGGTCAATGATCTCCGCTACGAGGTTTTGTATGTGATAAAACTATTTTTGACAAACTTAAAGCATAATAGGGCGACCTATGATCGCCCCTACGAAATTTTTGAAAATTTCAAATATAAAAAAACAACTGCCATAAAGGCAGTTGTTTAAAAAAGTTCAAATTGTGATTAGCAATTTTCTGAGAAATACTTAATTGTTCTAACCATCTGTGATGTGTATGAGTTTTCGTTATCATACCATGAAACAACTTGTACTTCGTAAAGACCGTCACCGATTTCAGCAACCATTGTTTGTGTTGAATCGAATAGTGAACCGTATCTCATACCAACGATATCTGATGAAACGATTTCATCTGTGTTGTAACCGAATGATTCGTTTGAAGCAGCCTTCATAGCAGCGTTGATACCGTCAACTGTAACGTCACCCTTAACAACAGCTGTAAGGATTGTTGTTGAACCTGTTGGAGTTGGAACTCTCTGAGCTGAGCCGATAAGCTTACCGTTTAGTTCAGGAATAACAAGACCGATAGCCTTTGCAGCACCTGTTGAGTTAGGAACGATGTTTACAGCAGCAGCTCTTGATCTTCTTAGGTCACCCTTTCTTTGAGGACCGTCAAGAGTCATTTGGTCACCTGTGTAAGCGTGAATTGTGCACATGATACCTGACTGAATTGGAGCGTACTTGTTAAGTGCGTCTGCCATAGGAGCCAAGCAGTTTGTTGTACAAGAAGCAGCTGAAATGATGTTGTCGCCCTTCTTTAGTGTTTCGTGGTTTACGTTGTAAACGATTGTTGGTAGGTCATTGCCTGCAGGAGCTGAAATAACAACTTTCTTAGCACCGGCATTGATATGAGCCTGAGCCTTTTCCTTTGATGTATAGAAACCTGAGCATTCAAGAACTACGTCTACGTCAAGGTCGCCCCATGGACAATTATTTGCATCAGGGAAAGCGTAGATTTTGATTTCTTTACCATCAACTGTGATTGAATCTTCACCTGCTGAAACTGTATCAGCCTTTTCATACTTACCTTGTGATGAATCATACTTTAGTAGATGAGCAAGCATCTTTGGGCTTGTAAGGTCGTTGATAGCAACAACTTCATAACCCTCTGCGCCGAACATCTGTCTGAATGCAAGACGTCCAATACGTCCGAATCCGTTAATCGCAACTTTAACTGCCATTTTAAATTCCTCCTAAAAAATATATATATTTTTTTATCTTTGAGTGAGCATAGTATATGCCCATTTATATATATTTTACATCAAATTTATAAAATATACAAGCCTATATGTTAAATTTATATCATTTTAATGATTAATTCTTCCTTTTGCACAAAAAGCAGCCTATTTATATCAGTTTTATATATAATTTTTTTAAACAAAATGAACTGCTATGAAAATTCACAGCAGTTCATAATTATTTTATTCTATTTCTTCGTTGTCAACTTCTTCGCCGTCGATAGTAATATTAATATCTTTATACATACTCATACCTGTACCGGCAGGAATAAGTTTACCGATGATAACATTTTCCTTTAGACCAAGAAGCGGGTCAACCTTACCCTTAATAGCTGCATCTGTAAGAACCTTTGTAGTTTCCTGGAATGATGCGGCTGAAAGGAATGATTCGGTTGCAAGAGAAGCCTTAGTAATACCAAGAAGTACAGGAGATGCAGTTGCAAATTCAGTACCGCTCTTTTCCTTAACTCTCTCGTTTGCCTCTTCAAGTTCAAACTTATCAACAAGTGAACCGATAAGAAGATCAGTTTCGCCTGCCTCTTCAACTCTAACCTTACGCAACATTTGACGTGTGATAACTTCGACGTGCTTATCGTTAATATCAACACCCTGCATACGGTATGTTCTCTGAACTTCACGCGCGATATAAACCTGAACGGCATGAGGACCTCTGATATGAAGAATATCATTAGGGTTTACAGAACCCATTGTAAGTTCGTCACCCGCCTCAATAACGTCACCGTCATGAACTTTAATACTTGAACCGTATGGAATTGTATAAGTCTTAGCTTCACCTGTCTGGTCATTGGCAACTGTAACTTCTCTCTTACGCTTTGATTCTGTTACAGTAATTGTACCGCCGATTTCTGAGATTATAGCAAGACCCTTTGGACGTCTTGCCTCGAAAAGTTCCTCGACACGAGGAAGACCCTGTGTAATATCGCTGCCTGACGCAACACCGCCGGCGTGGAAAGTACGCATTGTAAGCTGTGTACCCGGTTCACCGATTGACTGTGCGGCAATAATACCAACTGCCTCACCGACATTAACAAGTTCACCTGTAGCAAGGTTTGTACCGTAACATTTAGCACAAACACCGATTTTTGACTTACAAGTAAGTACGCTTCTGATATATACTTTTTCGATACCGGCATTAACAATATTATTAGCCTGTACGTCTGTTATAAGTTCACCGTTCTTTGCAAGAACTTCGCCTGTTTCAGGGTGAATAACATCCTGCATAGCTGTACGGCCGACGATACGGTCATATAGCGGTTCGATACTTTCTTTACCGTCAGTGATTTCAGTTACCCATTCGCCTTCATCAGTACCGCAGTCGATTTCACGAACGATAACATCCTGTGATACGTCAACAAGACGACGAGTAAGGTAACCTGAGTCGGCTGTTCTAAGAGCTGTATCTGTAAGACCTTTACGCGCACCGTGTGATGAAATGAAGTATTCAAGTACGTTAAGACCTTCTCGGAAGTTAGCACGGATAGGAATTTCGACTGTTCTACCCTGTGTATCCGCCATAAGTCCACGCATAGCTGCAAGCTGACGAATTTGGTTAACGCTACCACGGGCACCTGAGTCAGCCATCATAAAGATTGGGTTGAACTCACCAAGGTGTTCCATCATGGCGTCTGTGACATCAGATGAAGCCTTTGCCCAAATTTTAATTGTCTGTTGATAACGTTCTTCATTTGTAAGAAGACCCATCTGATACTTCTGCATAATTCCTTCGACTTGCTTTTCAGCGTCAGCAAGGATAACTTGTTTCTTTTCAGGAACCTCGATATCTGATACGGCAACAGTTATAGCACCTCTTGTAGAATACTTATAACCTGTGGCCTTAATCTTATCAAGCACTTCGGCTGTTTCTGAAGTACCGCAAACTCTGATACACTTATCAATAATTTTACCAAGCTGTTTCTTACCTACAACAAAGTCGATTTCAAGGTCAAATTCATTTTCAGGATTTGATCTGTCAATATAACCGATATGCTGAGGAATATTATTATTGAATATAATTCTACCGACAGTTGTACCGATAAGTTTTGACTTTTCTACTCCGTTAATCTTCTTTGTAACTTCAACAAGAATTCTTTCGTGCAGAGTTACTTCGTGATTATAATAAGCAAGAAGTGCCTCATCAAATGTAGTATACTTCTTTATTACAAGTTTCTTAGCCTCACTTATTAATTTCTTTAGTGAAATTTGAAGTGATTTATTAGGTAATACCAAAGTTACAGGATTTGCGTGAATTTCTGTTTCATTCATTGCAACTTCCGGCAACTCTCTCATATATTTAAGAGCCTCTCTTACATCAGTAAAGCTCTTGATTGGTTCTTCTTCATTGTATATAACAACGTTTTCTTCCTGTTCCATATCAGAAAGTCTTTCGATTAATACATTGATTTTAGGTTCATCATCAAGAATTGTATCAATAATTCTGTCATAATGTTCCTTTTGAATTGTCAGGTAGTAAGAACCCAAAATCATATCCTGTGTAGGAACCGTTACAGGGTGTCCGTCCTGCGGTTTAAGCAAGTTATTTGCTGAAAGCATTAGGAAACGTGCCTCGGCCTGTGCCTCCGGTGAAAGAGGAACGTGGATAGCCATCTGGTCACCGTCGAAGTCGGCGTTATAAGCCGTACATACAAGCGGATGAAGTTTTAGAGCACGTCCTTCAACAAGTTTTGGCTCAAATGCTTGAATACCAAGTCTGTGAAGTGTAGGCGCACGGTTTAGAAGTACAGGATGCTCCTTAATTACGTCCTCAAGAACGTCCCAAACTTCCGGCTTTGTTCTCTCAACCATTCTCTTTGCACTCTTTATATTATGTGCAAGTCCGCGAGATACAAGTTCTTTCATTACGAAAGGCTTAAACAATTCGATAGCCATTTCTTTTGGCACACCGCACTGATAAATCTTCATTTCCGGACCTACAACGATAACGCTACGACCTGAGTAGTCAACACGCTTACCAAGCAAGTTTTGACGGAAACGTCCCTGCTTACCTTTAAGCATATCCGAAAGTGATTTTAGCGGTCTGTTACCCGGTCCTGTTACAGTTCTTCCGCGACGACCGTTATTGATAAGTGCGTCAACAGCCTCTTGTAACATACGTTTTTCGTTTCTGATAATAATATCAGGAGCGCCAAGTTCAAGAAGTCTTTTTAAACGATTGTTTCTGTTTATAACTCGTCTGTAAAGGTCGTTAAGGTCAGATGTTGCAAAACGTCCGCCGTCAAGCTGTACCATAGGTCTAAGTTCCGGCGGAATTACCGGAATAACAGTCATAATCATCCATTCAGGTCTGTTACCCGAAAGTCTGAATGCCTCTACAATTTCAAGTCTTTTAATAATTCTTGCTTTCTTTTGTCCTTGTGTAGCGTCAAGCTCTTCCTTTAATTCTCTTGAAAGTTCTTCAAGATCAATTCTTTCAAGCAAAGTCTTGATAGCCTCTGCACCCATACCTGCTTTGAACTTATCGCCGTACTTTTCATATGCCTCACGATATTCAGCCTCTGAAAGAATCTGATTTTGCATAAGGTTTGAAGTACCCGGATCAGTTACAATATATGATGCAAAGTAAAGTACCTTTTCAAGCTGTCTTGGAGAAAGGTCAATGATAAGTCCCATTGATGACGGAACACCTTTGAAATACCAAATATGTGAAACAGGAGTTGCAAGAGCAATATGTCCCATTCTTTCACGTCTTACTTTTGCTTTTGTTACTTCAACTCCGCAGCGTTCGCAGACCTTTCCTTTAAATCTGATTTTCTTATATTTACCACAGTGACACTCCCAATCCTTTGTAGGACCGAAAATCTTTTCACAGAATAATCCGTCCTTTTCAGGCTTAAGAGTACGGTAGTTTATGGTTTCAGGCTTTAAAACTTCACCGTGTGACCAACTTAGTATTGTCTCGGGAGAAGCTAAACCGATTTTAATTGCCTCAAAGCTGTTAAATTCTAACATCTAAAAACCTCCATAGTCTATTCACACGTCATGATTATATTTCGTCGTCATCGCCGAAATCAATATCATCAGAATCATCAACGCCGAAATCATCTTCGTCTGAATCATCCAAAACCATACTTGCATCATTAAGATCATCTTCATCAAAAGTATCTGTAATTCCGTCCTTGTCCTCCATTGTTTGTACAAGTTCTTCGCTTACAACACCTTCGTCCTCATCTTCAAATGATGCATCAAGGTCGATTTCTTCCATATTATGATTAAGAATCTTAATATCAAGTGCAAGTGACTGAAGTTCCTTAACAAGTACCTTAAATGATTCAGGAATACCTGACTTAGGAATATTTTCACCCTTAACGATTGCCTCGTATGTCTTAACACGACCGACAATATCGTCAGATTTAACTGTCAGGATTTCCTGCAATGTATAAGCGGCACCGTAAGCCTCCAAAGCCCAAACTTCCATTTCACCGAAACGCTGACCGCCGAACTGAGCTTTACCGCCCAAAGGCTGTTGAGTAACAAGTGAGTAAGGACCTGTTGAACGTGCGTGAATCTTATCATCAACAAGATGGTGAAGTTTCAAGTAATACATGACGCCGACTGTAACAGGGTTATCAAACTTTTCACCCGTACGTCCGTCATATACGACTGACTTAAAGTCAGGTCTTAAACCTGCCTCTTTAAATGCAAGTTTTATATCTTCGTCCTGTGCACCGTCAAATACAGGAGTTGCAAGTTTAATAAATCTTCCTTCTCTTGCCTTTGACTTAGCGTCAACTATGTTTTGTCTGAAATTATCGTCAATAATTGTATTTTCAAGCTGTTCACGAGTCTTTAAGCTTAGACATCTGTATGCGTAGCCCAAGTGCATTTCAAGCACCTGACCGATATTCATACGAGAAGGCACGCCCAAAGGGTTAAGAACGATTTGCAATGGTGTACCGTCTTCAAGAAATGGCATATCTTCCTGCGGCAATACTCTTGAAACGACACCCTTATTACCGTGACGACCTGCCATCTTATCGCCGACAGAAATCTTTCTCTTTTGAGCGATAACACAACGTACAACTTCATTTACGCCCGGTGACAATTCATCGCCGTTTTCTCTTGTGAACTTCTTAACATCTATAATTATACCCTGTTCACCGTGTGGAACACGAAGTGATGTATCTCTTACTTCTCTTGCCTTTTCACCGAAAATTGCACGAAGAAGTCTTTCTTCTGCTGTAAGCTCTGTTTCACCCTTAGGTGTAACTTTACCTACAAGAATATCACCTGCGTGTACTTCCGCACCTATTCTGATAATACCCTGTTCGTCAAGGTCCTTTAGAGTATCTTCCGATACGTTAGGAATATCTCTTGTAATTTCTTCAGGGCCAAGTTTTGTATCACGTGCTTCACATTCATATTCTTCAACGTGAATTGATGTGAATACGTCGTTTTTAACAAGTTCTTCACTGATAAGAACAGCGTCCTCGTAGTTATAACCTTCCCAAGTCATAAATCCGATAAGAATATTCTTACCAAGTGCAAGTTCACCGTTATCCATAGCAGGACCGTCGGCGATTATGTCGTTTCTCTTAACTCTTTCGCCCTCTTTAACGATAGGTCTGTAGTTGATACAACAGCTTTGGTTTGAACGTGCAAACTTAATAAGTTTGTGTGTATGTCTGATACCGCTGTCACCCTTAATTACGATTTGGTCTGCGGCAACTTTTTCAACTACACCGTCTTCCTTTGTAAGTACGGCACTACCGGAGTCTTTAGCTATCTTATGTTCGATACCTGTACCGACGATAGGAGAATCCGTTGTCAAAAGAGGCACTGCCTGACACTGCATGTTAGAACCCATAAGTGCTCTGTTAGCGTCATCGTTTTCAAGGAATGGGATACAAGCCGTAACAACCGATACAAGCTGTCTCGGTGAAATATCCATATAGTCAATTCTTGAACCCGGTACTTCCAAGATTTCATCTCTGTAACGGGCAGAAACCTTTTTATCTATAAAACGTCCTTCCTCATCAAGAGGTTCGTTCGCCTGTGCGATTACAAATTCATCTTCGGTATCGGCTGTCATATAAACGATTTCATCTGTTACACAACCTGTTTCCTTATCAACTTTTCTGTAAGGTGCCTCAATAAATCCGTATTGATTAATCTTTGCGAATGTTGCAAGTGATGTAATCAAACCGATGTTAGGACCTTCAGGAGTTTCGATAGGACACATTCTGCCGTAGTGAGAATAGTGAATATCACGAACTTCAAATCCGGCTCTTTCTCTTGAAAGACCGCCCGGACCAAGTGCTGAAATTCTTCTCTTATGACGAAGTTCGGCAAGAGGGTTGTTCTGGTCCATAAACTGTGACAACTGTGATGAACCGAAAAATTCGTTTATTGTCGCGATTATCGGTCTTATATTAATTAATGATGTAGGTGTTATAATTTCAAGTTCCTGTGTTGACATTCTTTCTCTTACTGTTCTTTCCATACGAGCAAGACCAATTCTGAATTGGTTTTGAAGAAGTTCACCGACACAACGAACACGTCTGTTTCCAAGGTGGTCAATGTCATCAACAGTACCTATACCGTTAGCAAGGTTTAGACAATAGTTTACAGACGCAAACATATCGTCGATAATTATATGCTTAGGAGCAAGTTCATCAATTCTTGCCCATAGCTGTTCCTTGATTTCATCTTCTGTTTCGGCATTCTCAATTATTTCTTCAATAATTGCTTTTCTAACCTTTTTAACAGGAAAATCTTCAACTTCAAAGTCAACATACTCGTCAAGGTAAACCATATTGTTAGAGAATACTCTTACCTTTTTACCTTCAACAAGCAATTCAACCTGATTTACACCTGCTCTTTCGATTTGCATAGCCAAATCCGCACTTATTGCGTCACCCTCATTAGCGATTATTTCGCCTGTTCTCGGGTCTGCAACAGGTTCTGCAAGTGTTTTGCCTTTAATTCTTGCCGAAATAGCAAGCTTTTTATTAAATTTATATCTTCCGACCTTAGCAAGATCATATCTTCTCGGATCGAAGAACATATTCATTATAAGTGATTCTGCATTTTCTACGTTAAGAGGTTCACCCGGACGAAGTCTTTTATAAATTTCAAGAAGTCCTTCTTCTCTTGATTCCGTAGTATCTTTTTCAAATGTTGCAAGAAGTCTTATATCCTCACCGAATACGTCAAGTATTTCGGCATTTGAACCAAGTCCCATTGCTCTTAAAAGAACTGTTACCGGCAGTTTTCTTGTTCTGTCTATTCTTACCGAGAAAACATCGTTTGAATCTGTTTCATATTCAAGCCATGCACCTCTGTAAGGAATAACTGTTGAACTGTAAAGCGGTTTACCTGTCTTATCACGTTCAAATTCGTAATAAATACCCGGTGAACGTACAAGCTGGCTGACGATTACACGTTCAGCACCGTTAATAACGAATGTTCCCTGCTCTGTCATTAGAGGAAAATCACCCATAAATATTTCCTGTTCCTTAATTTCGCCTGTTTCAGTGTTGATAAGTCTTACGCTTACTCTCAAAGGAGCGGCATACTTTGTATCCCTTTCCTTACATTCTTCAACGCTGTACTTTGAATTGTAATCCAATCTGTAATCAAAAAATTCAAGTACAAGCTTACCGGCGTGGTCTGTTATAGGAGAAATATCGTGAAATATTTCCTTTAGACCTTCTTCAAGAAACCACTTATAGGAGTCTTTCTGTACCTCTATAAGATTAGGCATATCCAAAACTTCTTTAATTTTCGAATAGCTTAGACGCACATTTTTTCCTACTTCTACTTCATGCACCATTTTCTTAAATCACCTCATCATCATAATAGTAGTTTAAGTATTTTTCCTTTTATCCTAAATTTCTCTCCAAAAAATTGGGGTTGCATTTTGTATATATTCATGCTATAATACATACAATGATAATGTGAAATTTATTGGATAGTATCCCGATTTTAAGTCTAAGATACAGTTTATTATATTATCACAAATAATACGGTATGTCAAGGGGCATACCGTATTATTTTAGAATTTTTTTCATAAATCTTTGCATTTTGACTCAAACTGATATATAATATATAAATAAGGCCGGTGACAGTTTTTCATCAGCCCAAATAACTTATATGGAGAGATTTTTAGTTATGCTTAAATTTAGTTGTAATATTGATTATATCCCCGTATCGGTGGATTTTATAGAAAATTATATGCCTGAGGCAAACGGTGCTTATGTTAAAGTATACCTGCTTGCACTGTCTCTTGCGGTTTACGGATATGAAATGTCCGCAAGCAGTATTGCAAGTCAGCTTAATTTGCTTGAAAGCGATGTTATAAACGCATTTGACTATTGGAATAAAAAAGGTGCTTTGAAATATGATAAAGACAGCGGAAATATCAGTTTTTCCGCTAAAGAAGAAAATATGAACGTAAGCATTTCCACAAGACAAGCCGAGCCTATTCAAAATACAGAAAGCAGTCCAATTAAAAAGAGTATAGACCAAGTTTCAAATGCTATGACTCAAAATAAAGAACTTGCCGATTTATGCTTACTTGCACAGGAAATACTCGGTAAAACACTTACAAACAGTGAAATTGAAACACTTTATTATTTTTATGATGAACTTCAGCTTTCACCGGAGGTTATAACAATATTGCTTGAATACTGTGTTTCAAACGGCAAAAAAAATATGAACTATATCGAGAAAGTAGCCATATCGTGGAATAAAAACGGTATATTCACTATAGACGCTGCCGATAAATTTATAACAGCCGAAAAAGAGAAAAACGGCTACGCATATAAAATCAGAAAGCTTTTCGGTATTGAAAACAGAAACCTTTCAAAAACAGAAGAAAATTATCTAAAAACGTGGCACGATAAATTTTTGATGGATGAAGATATGGTTGAACTTGCATATGAGTATTGCATTATGCAGACAACAAAACTCTCGTTTCCATATATCAACTCAATTTTAAAACGTTGGCACGAACTTAATATTCATAATATTGTCGACGCAAAGAAAGACCACGAAGATTTTAAGACAAAAAATAAATCTCAAAAAGATTTGAGCGTTTATGATGATAATAATATTAATTATGATGAACTTGAAGAAATAATGCGTGATAAGATGTAAAGGAGATTGAAATTCAATCTCCTTTTTTAATGTTTTTGTATTGACAAACTCTTTTTTGTATAATATAATAATATAGTTACTAAAACACAGATGAAATATGTGTGTAACGCATTTTATACAGTATTGTAATAATGCTGACGTAGCTCAGTAGGCAGAGCACTTCATTGGTAATGAAGAGGTCGGCGGTTCGACTCCGCTCGTTAGCTCCAAGGAATTGTCCCCGAATTTGGCTATATAGCTTTGTTTGGGGGCTTTTTGTTTATTGTTATACTTGTATTGATTATGTATTATGATTTAGATAATAAAGGAATGGCTTTGACGTTCCGCAGATAACTAAATATTTTAAGTCGCTCATTTGGCGGAATGGGCGACTATTTTTTATGGTTTTTAGTAATTCAATTAATAATGCTGTTATAGCTATTGTCAATATCATTTGTATGTAATCCATAAAAATACCCCCTTTTTGAGAGTGTCGGAACAGCCTAAACAGAAAAACAAAGGAACCGTAAGCGGTAAATATGATGTTGAAATAGTAACTGCCAAAACAGCAACAGATTTTCAAGGTAATCCGGCAATTATAGTAACATATAACTTTACAAATAACAGTAATGCCAACGCATCATTCCTTACTTCTGTAAGTGCTAATGCTTTTCAAAATTCCGTACAATGTAATGTAGCTACAATGATGCCGGATGTAATGGACGCACAACCTTCATTGGCGGAAGTACAACCCGGAGGAACTATCACATTAGAATGTGCATACAGTTTGCAAGATACTGCAAACCCTATAACTGTACAAGTTGGTCCGTTAATAAATGTAACAGGCGAAATAAATGCACAAATGACATTTAATTTTAAAAACAATTAATAAAACAAAAAAAGATGTTCTCGCGAACATCTTTTTTTATATTTTCAAAAATTATTTAGCTGTTACAACAAGTGATGTACCGTCAACTGTAGCTGATTCTGTTACTTCTGCGAAAAATTCAGCAGGAACATATGTTAGATCATTAACAATTTCAGGTGCGGCACTTAGTGTTAGTGGCATCATTTTACCCTTAATATAGCTGTTTTCACCAATCTTTAGACTGTAAACACCGTCATTAAGAATAACTGCTCTGTTTTCTGCATCCCAAGTTACTGTGAAACCAGCGGCTTCTGCAACTTCTCTTAGAGGAACCATTGTTGTATTATCCTTTGCATATACATCTGAAACATTCTTATCACCGATTACAACATTTACAAGACCTGCATAGCTTACTTGCGGAGCTTCTGTTACTTTAGGTGAAGCTGTAGGAGCCGGAGTAGCATTTTTTGCAGCTTCAATCTGCTTTAGAGCAATTTCGTTTTCACCAAGAACTACAACCTTTGTAGGTGTTGTTTGAGCAGGGATACTCTTTGTTGATACATCGTAGAATACAATAAGATCATTTTTATTTATATCACCCTTATATTCTTTTTCATCCTTATCAACAATCTTTGTATCGTCAGCTGTTGCAATTTTCAAAGTATTTGCGGCATTTGTATAGCCTTCTTCATCAGCAAGATATGTATCTATATTTACATTACCTTCTTGGTCGCCGTTGATGATAATTACATTTGCTGTGTACTGAACAGGAAGAATAAGTGGAGTTGGTTCATATGAGCCTGTAAATACAGTAATTTTTGAACCATCAGTCAAATCACTTAGAGCCTTTTTGTTACCCAAATTGTCATATACAAGTGTATCATCTGTAATCTTTAGATTTACAGTATTGTTTTGATCGTCCTTGTTATTAACGTCTGTTGTTGTTTTGATAATTCCGTCAACGTCGCTGTCTGTTTTTACAACCGTTACGTCTACAGAAATATAGCTTGCAGTTTCAACAGGTGCTGCTGCGTCTGTTTCTTCACCGTTCAAAAGCATAATGTCGCCTTGAATTTCCGGTGTCGGCATAGCATCCGGTGCATATGTCGAAACAGGCTTATTAAGTTCTTCTTCTGAAATTTGTACTGTGTCTGCAAAAGCAGATGTACTTGCAGCAAGTGCTGCTGTTAGTGCAATTATTGCGATTAGATTTTTTTTCATTTTTATAATCTCCTTTTTTTTATTATTTGCATTTATCTGTTTGCAATTTATTAGACGTATATAACATCACTTTTGTTCCAAAAAAAATATGAATTTTTTATTAATAAACTTATAAAATCAAAAATAATGACAATACTAAGGTTGTATCAATAAATAATGGAGGCATAAAAATGAAAGGTATAAAATTAGTTTTATTATCATTTATTTCTGCCGCAATGCTTACATCATGCGGTATGAATAATACAAATGACAATACTGCACCGTCACCGGAATCAACGGTAAATACAAATCATGATAACGAAAATAAAAATGACAATAACAATGTTTCAAACGATGTAGATAACGCAGGTAATGCGGCAGGCGACGCAGTTAAAGACGTTGGTGATGCGGCAGGCGACGTTGTCGAAGGCGTCGGTGATGCAGCAGCCGATGTTGCTGAGGGTGTAAGTGACGCCGTAGGCGGTAATGACGCAAACAACAACGGCAAATAATCATTAAAGGGACTGCATAGCAGTCCCTTCATACTGTAAGAGGTTGAGAAATTAGTTTGGATTTTTTGAAAATGAACTCGTCGGCGTACATAGGTACGTTAGAGTTTATTTTCAAAAAAAGTGCAAAGGCAAGCCGTATATCAAAGATAGGCTTGCTTTTTGTTTTTATTGAATTATAAATATTATGCACGGTCCAGACAATTTATCAATCCTCTTAGCTTCTTCTTAATTTTTGTATGCGTATATCTTCCCCGTAAAACTTGTACATCATAAAATATTCATACAATCTTGAAGTAAAACGCATACTGTACATTTTTGTAATTTCGCTTATTTGCAAATTAGTATTAATAATAATCTTTTTATTATTCGCTGTACGCTCGTTAATAACGTCAAATAAAAACGCAAGATTATTTTTATTAAACGGCTCTGTACCCAAATCATCAATTATAAGCAAATCAGCCTTATATATATTATCAATAACAGACCTGTCGGTATTTCTGCCAAACTTATAATCTTCATTTATTGAAAACAGTTTTGTTGCTCTTATGTAGATAACCATTTTGCCCTTATCCATAAGTTCTTTTGCGATGGCACTTGACAAAAATGTTTTTCCCAAACCTGTCGAGCCGTAAAAAACAAGGCCTTTGGTTTCATTATCAAAATTATCGCAGAAACGTTTACAGTTATTATATATCTTCGTCATATTATCATACACCGAAACACCGTTTTCACCGACATCTTTTGAATAATAATCAAACAAAAATGTATCAAAATTTTGTGTTTTTATTGTTTCTTCTATATTTGACACTGAATATGCAGCATTTATAAGTTTCTGTTTGAAACACTTACATTTTTTACCGTTTTTATCATAGCCTGTATCACTGCAATTTTCACACTTATATTTATATTTATTATAATCGTCAGAAATTCCGTTTACTTTTAACAGATTACTCTTTTCATTTTCGAGTTTTCTTAGATTTTCTTTAAAATCCATGTTATATTCATCAGCCTTATCGGGATTTTTAAATATTCTTTTAGTATTCTCCATACCGCATTGAAAAATCTCTCTGTCAATTTCAGCCACTCGCGGAATTTTTTTATTAACTTCTTCAATACGTTTTTTTCTTTCATTAGCCGCACTGATACGAAGTTCTTCGTACTCATTCATTATATGGTTTAAAGTTTGTTCGTCAGCCATTTTTTTCACCTGCCAATATATCAAGTATTTCGTCTTTTTTCTTCAATATTTCATCAAAACGTCTTATATATTCAAGAGGGTCTTTAAAATTAAACACTCTCTCAATTCTGTCGTCCATAACAATTTTAGTAGAACCGCCGCCGCCGAGTGCAATAATAGTCTGTTTTTCCTCCATAATGTTTATGTTATATGTACTCATACAGCCGTCTTTTGCATAACCGACATTTTCAAGATTACCTGAAATATTTTTTTGACGATACATATAATAAGGCTTTCTTCCTGTTTTCTCCATATGTTTTTGAGTATACGAAAGCATTTCGTTCATATCATTTGCTTTTGCAAGCTCCGCATCTGAAAATCTGAGTGAAGCCGCTCTTTTTACGCACATTGAATGAACGGTTATATTTTCAGGATCAAGTTTAATTACTTCATCAAGACTATACTTGAACATATCAACTGTTTCTTCCGGTAAACCGGCTATAAGGTCCATATTAATATTGTCAAAGCCCATTTTTCTTGCCATTTCAAAGCATTTTCGCACCATATCGGGAGTATGCTTTCTGCCGACTCTTTTCAAAGTCTGTTCGTTCATAGTCTGCGGATTAATGCTTATTCTGTTTACACCGCCCTGTTTTGCCTCATACAATTTATCCTTTGTTATTGTATCCGGTCTGCCTGCCTCAAGAGTAAATTCCTTTATTTTTGAAAAATCAAAATTTGCTTTCAATCTGTCAAATATTGCTTTTAAGTGGTGTGGTTCAAGAGTTGTCGGTGTTCCGCCGCCGATATATATATTTTCAACATATGCACCCATTTTATCAATTACTTCCGCAGTTTTATCAATCTCCAAAAGCAATTTATCCACAAACGAATCCATATATTTTCCGCTTACGCGTATATCTGTTGAAACAAATGAACAATACAAACATCTTGTCGGACAAAACGGTATGCCGATATATATACTTACTGAATTTTCGCC
The DNA here is from genome assembly GCF_046972485.1 of Hominilimicola sp. Classification (NCBI taxonomy): domain Bacteria; kingdom Bacillati; phylum Bacillota; class Clostridia; order Eubacteriales; family Oscillospiraceae; genus Hominilimicola; species Hominilimicola sp. The sequence continues at coordinate 15,473 of NZ_JBKVWU010000009.1, read as the reverse complement.
GATTTCGTCAAGCAAAATCTTTTCATTTTTTGCAACCTTATATGCAAGGTCAATCTTTTCATCGGACACTTCATAAATTTTCTTTAATATTTCAACAACTTCACTGTCACTGTGTCCTTCTTCCATAAGTTCACGGACAATTTTAGCCGGACGAATACCACACATTACTCCCCAAGGAAGATTTATATGCTTAATTTTTTCCGCTGCGTGACAAAACGACTTTGTACATGACGCAGTAAATATCTTTTTTATAAACTGTGCCTTTTGATTTTCAGTATCAAAATCATAATAGAAATCGTCAAAATATGTATCGCCGTTATAGATTATCTCCGTATACACGTTTATAACTTTATCCTTATATTCAAAGTTTGAATACACATATATATCTTCGTTCATATCAAAATAAAGCTTATAAAAAAGCTTCATTTCGTAATCACATTCATAACCGTTTTGAATAATTAACATTTTTTAGTCCTTTATATACATATTATACTTTTTCTCATACCCAACAGAACTCTGTCCGCCGTGTCCCGGAAAAACTTCTGTATCATCATCAAGCGTATATATTCTTGTCTTTATTGATTTTACAAGAATATCCCCGTCACCTGTCGGCAAATCACTTCTGCCAACACTTCTTAAAAACAATGTATCGCCCGTAAACAATTTTTCATTATTTATCAAATAACATACGCCGCAATTTGTATGACCTGGCGTATAGATACATTTGATATTAAGTCCGTCAATATTAAGTTCTTCATTATCTTTCAAAACAATATCAGACTTTTTAGCCGACAATTCATAACCAAGTCCCGAATACGACAAATTAATGTCCGGGTCTGTTATATTTATGCTTGCCTTATCGCCGGAAACAAGTTTAGCGCCTGTTTTTTCACGAAGCTGTTCCATATCTGAAATATGGTCATAATGACAATGAGTTATAAGCACATATTTTATATTAACTCCGTCGTCCTGAGCCGCTTTCAATATTCCGTCACACTTATATCCCGGATCAATCACAAGACCGTTCTTTGTATTTTCATCATAAACTATATAAGTATTTTCATCTGTATAATAATTATTGACTGTCTTAATCTTCATAAAGCACCTCTTAGTTATAAAGTCTTACAGGAAGAATCATATAAATATAAGAGTCGTCACCCTCTACGCTCTTTATAAAGCAACCGCTTGTCGGAGCAGAAAATTCCATCTTAACCTTTTCTTCGTCACAAGCACTCAATGCGTCAAGCAAAAATCTACAGTTAAACCCAATCAAAAGGTTATCGCCGTCAAGCTCAACAGGTACTGTGTCATTAACCTGTCCCTTACCTGTTATACAAGAAACGTCAATCTTATCATAGCCAATATTAAAACGTACAGGAACTTTATTTTCAGATTTTGCCGATATATCATCGTTAATCAAAAGCAACGCTCTTTCCAAGCTGTCTGTAATAAGACTCTTTTCAACAACTACGTTTAACGTATTTACCACCGATATAATCGCGTCATACTTCAAAAATTCGCCGTCAAGCAATCTCGAATAAACCTGATAATATCCAAAATCAAACAAAACAGTTCTGTCCGATACTATAATATCAACATTTTCTTCATCATCTTTAAGAATTTTCAAAAGTTCGCGGAGTGTCATACCCGGAACAACAAGTTTATTGTTTTCAACATTATCATTTATTTCTTCTTTAACAACAGCAAGTCTGTGACCGTCTGACGCAACAACGTTAAGATAATTGTTTTTAATCTCAAACAATGCACCGGTCAAAACAGGCTTTTTACCCTCATTTTGAGAAACAAACGCTATTGTCTTTCTTATAAGCTTTTTAAGTACGTCCTGTGTAATTGAAAATCTGAACTTTTCTTCAAGTATAGGTGCGTCGGGAAATTCATCCGGAGCAATACCCTGAATATTAAATTCACTTGAACCGCTCTTTATTTTAGTAACATAGTTAGACGGATTAACACTTATAGTAACATCACCGTCAGGAAGTCTTCTTACAATTTCACCGAACATCTTTGAAGCAAGTGCAATAGTACCGCCCTCTGTAACTGTACATTCGGTATTATATTCTATACATATATCAATATTGTTACCTGTAAACACAACATTACCGTCACCGTTAGCATCAATCTTAATACATTCAAGTATAGGTAAAGATGTCTTTGGAGCAATAGCTCTTTGAACAGTATTTATTATATCAACAAGTTGTGGTTTACTGCATACTAATTTCATTTTAATTATCTCCTTGTGTATAAATTTATCAACAAATCACTGCAATTTTGTTTTTCATATATATTTATATATAAATAATATATAATATAATAGTAGTAGTAGAGAGCGTGGATTGATGTAAAAGTCATTTCAGAGTGCATAGACAAGCCATATTTTATCAACACATACCGTATGTATTGGCGGTGGATAACTTTGGATAATCCAAATCTTATTTTTTACTGAAATTTCCTTATTCAGAAATCCACACGTTATAAACAACTTATCCCTACATTTATCCCTCGTTATAATTTAGGTCTTTTAATATGTAATTTACATCTGATTTAATCGTACTGTTAGTATCGATGCTTTCCTCTATTTTTTCAATGTTATGTCCTACTGTTGTTCGGTCTTTTCCAAACTCTTTACCTATGTTTGTATCGTTCATATTTAAAATCTTTCGGCAAAGGTACATTGAAATTTGTCTTGGAACTACTATTTCTTTTGTCTTAACTTTACCGGTAATATCTGACTCTGAAATATTATAAAAAGTAGAAACTTTTTTTATAATATTTTGAGGAGTTACTGTTTCGCTCTTCGGAATTAATTTTTTCAGAACTTCTTCCGCAAAATCTTTTGTTATTTTACATTTTTTAAATTCCGACATTGATATGATTTTAAGAAGTGCACCTTCAAGTTCACGGACACTTGAACGAATATGCTCCGCTACATATAATAATGCGTCTTCATCAATTTCTTTATTATGTTCCAAAGCCTTCTGCTGAAGAATTGCAACTCTTGTTTCAAAGTTAGGTACAGATACATCAATGGTAAGACCTTGTCCGAATCTTGTTCTTAAACGGTCCTCAAGAGTTTTCAGTTCATTCGGAAGTCGGTCACTTGTCAAAACAATTTGTTTCTTTGAATTAAAGAGTTCATTAAAGGTATGGAAAAATTCGTCCTGTGTAGCCTCTTTATTTTTCAAAAATTGAACGTCGTCAACTAAAAGTGCGTCGGCGGCTCTGTATTTACTTCTGAATTTATCGCCTGTTTTTTCTCTGATTGATGTGATAAATTCATTCATAAAGTTTTCACTTGAAACATATATTATCTTTGCATTTGGATTATTAGCTTTAATCTTATTACCGATTGCCTGCATTAAGTGTGTTTTTCCAAGTCCGCTGTTACCGTAAATAAAAAGAGGATTATTGCTTTCACCCGGATGATTGGCAACTTGCTCTGCGGCGGTATACGCATATAAATTTGAAGAACCCTGTACAAAATTTTCAAATGTATACTTTGAATTTAAACCGTCACTGCTTATTATTTCACTGTTGTCGTATTCCGAGTTTTGTTTTGATTCGATTTCTTGCTTTAACTCGTTTGCGTCACCGACCAAAACAGCAAGTGAAATTTTAGCACCCGTAACTTTTTCAAGTGATGATTCGATGTATTTTTTGTAACGGTATTCTACAAGATTTTTATTAATAGAAGTAGCTACGGAAATAGTAAAAGTCGAGTTTTCAAAACATACGGGAACTGCTGTTTTTATATGTATATTAAATCCGACAGGAGATACATTGCCTTCAAGATTTTCAAGAACTTGATTCCAAATCTCTAACATATCCATATCTATTATTTTCCTCCTTTTTTTCATTATTGTTAACAAATTGTATTAAAATCAAACATATCGCCATTATATTTAAGTCTACACTCTATAATATCAAATTTAAGTAAATTAATCAAGAAAAATATTGAGATTTTTTTAAGTTTTATGTATAATGAAATTAATACAAAACTATAGGAAGGAATGATGAAATGTGCCGAGATATAAAGTTTTTGCGGCAATAGACTTGGGGTCTACGGAAATAACAATGAAGATAGCGGAAGTTTCAAAGAAAAACGGCATTTCAGTGTTGGATACCGTCAAATATGATTTGTCGATAGGCAAAGAATCGTATGCAGTCGGAAAAATAAGCTATAACCTTGTGGACAAGATATGTAATTGCTTTGAAGAATATTTAAGGATAATGAAAAGCTACGGAGTTGACGAATACGTCTGTTATGCAACTACTGCCGTAAGAGAGGCGTCAAACAGTGAGTATATAATTGACCAGATTAATATAAGAACGGGGATAAAGGTCACTATTATATCGAATGAAGAGGAAAGATTTTTGCATAACAAGGCATTTGCACTTAACAACAGCTATTTTGACGATATTATCGAAGCAGGTGCTGTTTTGGTCGATGTTGCATCGGGAAGTGTGCAGGTATCACATTATGAACAGTCTAAACTTAAATTTTCTCAAAACCTGCCTATGGGTTCACTTCGTGTACTTGAAAATCTTTCAACGGTTAAAAACAGTACAACCTCTTTTTCAAGTGTGCTTGAGGATTTTATTAAGGCAGGTATCAATAACTATAAAAATGTATTCTACAAAAATCCAAACTATAAGTATTTCGTAATAATGGGTAATCAAGTAAGATATATCAAAAAAATCTGCGGTATAAGTTCGGACAGCATAACAGAAGAAAATATAGATGATGTATACAAGATTATATCTGAATACGGTCCGCAATATGTGGAGGACAAGTACGAAGTACCTTATGATATTGCAAAGCTGATGATGCCGTCAATTCTTTTCTATAAGATGTTTATGTCAAAAGACAAAAATAAGATAATCATTGCACCTGAAATATCACTTGTTGACAGAATACTTGTCGAATATGTCGAAAAAAATGCTTATACGCATACAAAGCACATATTTACAGATGATATTATATCAAGTGCAAAATATTATGCAGGCAAATATGATGTAAGCCACCGCCATTATACTAAAATTATGGAGTTCGGAGTAAATATAATGGCAACGCTTTCTAAAAAGTTCGGACTTTCAAAGCGTCACGCGGTATTGCTTAAAGTTGCGTCAATATTTGCGGATACGGGTTACTATATAAATATAAACGATTACAGCAAATACTCATACGACATTGTAAAATCAAATCCTATTATAGGTTTGTCACAAAAGGAACACGAAGTAATATCTGGTGCGGTGTTGTTCCAAAACGGTATTTTTGATTTTAATGAATATAACGTATATTCAAAGAACAGAAGATTGCTTATTTCAAAACTTGCGGCAATACTTTCACTTGCCAAGTCACTTGATGTTGAATACAATCAAAAAATAGACGAAATCAAAACATCAATAAGAAACGGAATACTTACGATAACCGCTTATACGGACAGTGATATAAGTCTTGAAGAACGTGAATTTAACATAGCACAGGAATTTTTTGAAGAAGTGTTCGGTATCAAAGCTGTACTTGTGAAGAAAGGATTGAAATGATTATGCAGGACTATAATAAAAGCGAAAACTATATAAACAGAGAACTTTCTTGGCTTGATTTTAATTTGCGTGTATTGCATGAAGCAAGGGATAAAGAAAATCCGTTGTTTGAAAGACTTAAATTTCTTGCCATAACAAGCTCAAATCTTGATGAATTTTTCATGGTACGTGTTGCGTCACTTAAAAATATGGAGATTTCCGACTATAAGAAAAAAGACGCGTCCGGACTTACACCTCACGAACAGCTTGAAAAAATATCTGAAAAAACTCATAATATGGTTGATATGCAGTATAGTACATATGAAAAATTACTTCTGCCGCAGCTGGCTGTTGAAAACATATCAATCTTAAACAGAAATCAGCTTTCTGAAGAACAAAAGGAGTTTATTGAAAAGTATTTCAAAAATGAAATATACCCTGTTTTGACGCCTATGGCGGTTGATTCGTCAAGACCGTTTCCGCTTATTCAAAATAAGGTGCTTAACATTTGTGCACTTATCAAAAAGGAAAACAAGGAGCAGGCTTTTGCAACGGTACAGATACCGTCAGTATTTAAACGTATAGTAAAACTTCCGTCTGAAAACGGTAAAAAACAATTTATTCTGCTTGAAGAAATAGTACAGGAGTTTTTGCCTATGCTGTTTATGGGTTATGACGTGCTTTGCTCATACTCATACAGAGTTATGCGTGACGCGGATATTCCTATTGATGAGGACGATAGTGAAGATTTGCTTATCGAAATTGAAAAGAGCCTTAAGGAACGTGAAAGAAGCGGTGTAATCCGTCTTGAAGTGGACAGTAAGGTTAAAAGCGAATTACTTTCAATTTTAAAGAAAGAATTGAAAGTTAAGAATGATGATATTTATAAAATCAACGGACCTATTGATTTTACTTTCTTAAATAAGCTGTATTCGGAGAACGGATTTGACAAGTATAAATATAAGCCGTTTAAATCACAGGTAAGACCTGAACTTAAAAATGTTGATTTATTTGAAAAAATCCGTGAGGGCGATATACTTCTGCATCACCCGTATGACAGTTTTTCAACAATAGTTGATTTGATAAAACAGGCGGCAGTTGATGAAAATGTGCTTGCAATTAAACAGACATTGTACAGAGTAAGCGGAAATTCACCTATTATAGAGGCACTTTCGCGTGCGGCGGAAAACGGTAAGCAAGTGAGCGTACTTGTTGAATTAAAGGCAAGATTTGATGAAGAAAATAATATTATTTGGGCGAGAAAACTTGAAAAAGCCGGTTGTCATGTTATATACGGACTTTTGGGACTTAAAACACATTCAAAGATTACCGAAATAGTAAGACGTGAGGAGGATGGTATCAGAAGATATGTTCATCTCGGAACTGGTAACTATAACGATATAACCGCCAATTTCTATACCGATATGGGACTTTTGACTTGTTCAAAACCAATCGGTGATGACGCCGGTGCATTTTTTAATATGATTTCGGGCTTTTCAGAGCCGTCACACTGGAACAAACTTATTCTTGCACCTCTATGGCTAAGAAAAAAGACGGAAGAAATGATTGAACGTGAAATTAAACACGCAAAAGAAGGACGTAAAGCAAGAATAGTTGCAAAGGTGAATTCGCTTGTTGACCCTAAAATTATTGAACTTTTATATAAAGCAAGCTGCAGCGGTGTTAAGATTGATTTGATTGTGCGCGGAATTTGTGCCTTGAGAGCAGGTGTAAAGGATTTGTCGGAAAATATTACGGTTCGTTCTATTGTCGGCAGATACCTTGAACATACAAGAATATATTATTTCTATAATGACGGTCAAGAAAATGTGTTCTGTGCAAGTGCCGATTGGATGCAGAGAAATCTTAACAGACGTGTTGAAATAATGTTCCCTATTGATGATGAAAATTTGAAGAAAGAAGTTATAAACGTGCTTGATGTACAGCTTAGCGATACAATGCGTGCACATATTCAGCATGACGGTGTTTATACAAAAGACAGACGCGGAAAGAAAAAACTTGACTGTCAGGAATATTGTATGGAACAGGCTGTTGAACGTGCAAACAAGGTTGTTGAAAAAAAGACGTCAAGGGTGTTTATACCTAAAATGAAACCGGAAGAAGAATAAGAAGGAAAGATTATGAAAAATGTTTTGATAACAGGCGGAAGTCGCGGAATAGGTAAGGCTTGTGTATATGAATTTTCAAATAACGGATACAGAGTGTTTTTAAATTATAACAAAAGCAGTGATGAGGCGGAAAAGATAAAAAATGAAACAGGTGCGGTTATAGTAAAAGCAGATGTTTCAGACTCTAAACAAGTAAATGATATGGCTGAATTTATTCACACAAATTACGGTAAAATAGATGTAATTGTGAATAATGCAGGTATTTCACAACAAAAACTGTTTACAGATATAACTGAAAATGATTGGGACAGAATGTTTGATGTGAATATGAAAAGTATGTATCTCGTTACAAAAGCTTTTGTTAATGATATGATTTATAAACAGAGCGGTAAAATCATTAATATTTCGTCAATGTGGGGTGTTACTGGAGGCAGCTGTGAGGTTCATTACAGTGCCGCAAAGGCGGCGGTCATAGGCTTTACAAAAGCACTTGCAAAGGAGTTGGGACCGTCGGGTATATGCGTAAATTGTGTTGCACCCGGAGTTATTGAAACTGAAATGAACAGCCATTTGACAAAAGAAGATTTTGATTGCCTTTGTGAAGAAACACCGCTTGAACGACTCGGTAAACCGGAGGAGATTGCAAAGACGGTAAGATTTCTTGCAAGCGAAAATGCGGATTTTATAACAGGTCAGGTTGTCAACGTTGACGGCGGTATGGTGATATGATTAAAAGGGATTATCCACGATAATCCCTTTTTTTTCGTGGAGTAAAAATAATCGTAGGGGCGGTCATTGGCCGACCAAGTGTGAAAGTATAAAAGGGGCGACCAATGACCGCCCCTACGGAAAGAAAAAGGTTAGATAAAAAGGAACTTCGTGGGTGCTGTCCCCATACGAACGATGTATTTATGACAAGTTAAAAAATAAGTAAGCTCGTATTAAAGTTATAAAAAGCCACCCCACAGTCGACTGCGTTGACAGCTCCCCTCAATGGGAGCCATACAAATGCCTCTCCTTGAGGAGAGGTGTCACGAAGTGACGGAGTGGTGGTAAACGATACGATAAAAAATAACAGTCATATGAAAATGCGAATAAGCCACCCCACAGTCAACTGCGTCATCGGCTCCCCCTCAATTGGTGCCGTACAAAAGCCTCTCCTTAAGGAGAGGTGTCACGAAGTGACGGAGCGGTGGAAAATGATACGATAAAAAATAACAGTCATATGAAAATATGAACAAGCCACCCCACAGTCGACTGCGTTGTCGGCTCCCCTCAATGGGAGCCGTACAAAAAGCCTCTCCTTGAGGAGAGGTGTCACGAAGTGACGGAGTGGTGGAAAACGATACGATAAAAAATAACAGTCATATGAAAATGCGAACAAGCCACCCCACAGTCAACTGCGTCACCGGCTCCCCTCAATGGGAGCCGTACAAAAGCCTCTCCTTGAGGAGAGGTGTCACGAAGTGACAGAGTGGTGGAATAAAAAAAGAAATGCCTAAAGGCATTTCTTAAAATGAGCAAATCTATAAGCCGGGTTCTGTATTAGATAATCATCTATCTCGACGTACAGTTACCTATACGCTCAAGCCTTTCAAGGGAACACGCCGAGCAAGCTTAACATTCCCAAAGTTGCTTCAGGTGGGGTTTACACGGGAATTCAGTTGCCATCTTCCCTGTGCGCTCTTACCGCACATTTCCACAATCACCTTAATAAATCAAGGCATTTATTTTCTGTTGCACTATCCTTAAAGTCACCTTTACCGGCCGTTAGCCGGCACCCTGCTCTGTGAAGCCCGGACTTTCCTCACCGTAAACGGCGCGATTATCTGACTTACTCTTAAAATATTATACAATATATTTTAAATTATGTCAAACAAGTTTAAAAATATCCTTATTTTCTGATTTTATTATCTCAATATCAGTATCCTTCAAAATATCTTCAAATATATCCATAACACATATTTCAGTAGGATAATGACCTGCGTCAATGACGCATATTCCAAGTTCGGTCATATCAATCATATTATGATACTTCATATCACCCGTTATAATAACGTCCGCACCTTTTTCATATGCAAGCGGAATAATTTCACTGCAGCTGCCCGATGCAACCGCAACTGTATTAATATCCTTTTCAAAATCGCCGGAAACACGCAAAAAAGGTGTGCCGAGTATCTTTTTACAATATTCTGCAAAATCACCTAATTTAATCGTTTTTTCAAGTCTGCCGTATCGTCCCAAACCTGCCGAAGAATCATCAGTATGTTGGTCAAGTATTTTAACGTCTGTAAGTTCAAACATTTCGGCAAGTTTATCATTTATACCGCCTTTAGCTGTGTCCATATTAGTATGAGCGGCGAAAATCGGTATATTATTTTCAATAAGCAATTTAAGCATTTGTCCCACAGATGTGGAATAATCAATTTTCTTTATACCGCCAAGCAGTATTGGGTGATGTGAAACAATCATATCGGCATTTTTGGATATAGCCTCTTTAACGGTATTGATATTTGTATCAAGCGTTACAAATACCTTTTTTACGTCCTTATTTTCATCACCACACAAAAGACCGACATTATCCCATGAATACGCCAATCTTTCGGGACATATATTCTCAATTATTTTAATTATTTCTTTAGCTTTCATATTTATTCAATTCCTTTAGCCAGTATTTATATTTATTGAGTTTATCCTCATCAACGTCTTTTGAATTTTCAAGACCTGTTATAACCTTGACAAATTCACGATGTTTTTTATCATAGAGATTTTTATAATACTTATGATTTACAAGATATTTCGGTAAATGATATTCAATATCGTTATCAAATTCCTTTTGAGGTTTATTTATAACATTCATTATATTATATACTTTAAATCCCTCAATGGCAATATCTTCGTCCGTAATAGAAAAGCCGTTTGAAATAAGATACTTTCTAAGCTCATATTGTGCATTCATCGGTTGAAGTACAAGATTACATTCTCTCGCCTTTTCTATATCTACACTTAAAATCTCACTGATAAGCTGACCGCCCATACCGGCAATTATAACGGTGTCAACCTCACCTTTTTCAATAACTGAAAGACCGCTGCCAAGCCTTACCTCAATTTTATCAGAAAGTTTATGCTTTTCAACATTAGCCTTTGCAATATCAACCGGTCCTTGTCTTATATCGCCTGCAATAACGTATTCGGCTAAATCATTTTTAACAAGATAAATAGGAATATATGCGTGGTCAGTACCAATATCGGCGATTCTATTTCCTTTTGTATGGTCTATTATACATTTTAAACGTGGTGTAATCATAAATAATTACCTCCGAGATTCAAATAAATTAGTTTATACGGTTATCCTACAAGTTATACACACGGTGTGGATAACTTTCAAGGTGTTATAAACAACAAAAAACGCTTTAAAACCGTAATTTGTGGTGAGTTATCATCAGTTATCCACACTTTTTCCTCGTATTTGTGTAATATTTGTAACAATAGTATAATATTAAAATGTAAACCTTAAAAAATTGCATATTTACGCGATTTTTTATAAACGGTAATAATTACACACTGTGTGGATAACTGTGTGGATAACGTGGATAACTCAAAATAAATGGCTTGTCTACGTCATTTTTAAGTGGATAAGTGGTAAAATTAAGGTGTTGATAAGTCAAATTTAACCATAAATTAGTTTACATAATACCACAACTATATCTTGTGTTACAAAAATATTACAAACACAATATAGGTTATCAACACAAACGTGGAAAAATTAATTTTGACTGTTTTGTAATGTTGATAAATACAATAATAGGCAAGCCATGGCTTGCCTATTTACAAAAATCAAAATTACTTAGAAATCTTATCTGTACCCATATAAGGAACAAGAACTTCAGGAACTGTTACAGTACCGTCCTCATTCTGATAATTTTCAAGAATTGCGGCAACAGTTCTGCCGACTGCAAGACCTGAGCCGTTAAGTGTATGAACAAATTGAGCCTTATCCTTCGGTGTTTCCTTATATTTGATATTGGCACGTCTTGCCTGATAATCTTCAAAGTTTGAGCATGAAGAAATTTCAACATATCTGCCGTAGCTTGGCATCCATACTTCAATATCATATGTCTTAGCCGATGAGAAACCAAGGTCACCTGTTGACAAGCATACAACTCTGTAAGCAAGTCCAAGCTTTTGAAGTAGCTTTTCAGCGTCGTTTGTAAGTTTTTCAAGTTCGTCATAGCTTGTTTCAGGCTTTACAAACTTAACAAGTTCAACTTTGTTGAATTGGTGCTGTCTGATAAGACCTCTTGTGTCACGGCCTGCACTGCCTGCCTCTGCTCTGAAACAAGCCGAATAAGCAGTATATTTAATAGGAAGTTGGTCACCGCTTAGAATTTCATCTCTGTGAAGATTTGTTACAGGAACTTCTGCCGTAGGAATTAGGAAAAAGCCGTTGTTTACAACCTTAAATGCGTCCTCTTCAAATTTAGGCAGCTGACCTGTACCTGTCATTGATGCTCTGTTTACCATATACGGTGGGAAGATTTCAGTATAGCCCGATTCTCCTGTGTGAGTATTAAGGAAGAACTGAATAACGGCTCTTTCAAGTCTTGCACCAAGACCTTTATATACTGTGAAACGAGTACCGGCAATTTTTGTACCGCGTTCAAAATCAAGAATATCAAGATCTGTACCGATATCCCAGTGAGCCTTTGGTTCAAAATCAAACTTTCTCGGTTCAGAGAACTTTCTAAGTTCAACGTTTTCTGTATCGTCCTTACCTACCGGAACTTCAGGATTAGGAATATTAGGAATCCTTAGCATAAAGTTTCTTAACTGTTCGTCAATATCCCTTACCTTCTCATTGTCAGCTTTAATATCATTACTCAATTTCTTCATTTCGGCAAATATTTGGTCTGTATTTTCACCGTTTTTCTTCATTTGAGGAATTTGCTTTGTAATTTCGTTTTGTTTAGCTTTTTTCTGTTCAACTTCTGCAAGAATTGCACGTCTTTGCTTATCAAGTTCTATAGCAGGTTCAATATCAAGCGGATTGAAACGCTTTTTTAAAGCCTCCTTTATACGTTCAGGTTCTTGTCTTAATACTTTAATGTCTAACATCTTAAATTTATCCTTTCTTTAATTTATATTATTTTTAATGTTATCGTATATAATTTTTTGGTCACTTGAAAGATCGTTGTAATTAACTTTATCAAGTGTTTCAAGTGCCATTGAATTATTACCGAGTGTAAAATAACCGTTTGCACTCAGTAATAAATCATTTTGTGACTGTTTTTGTGTAAGTGATTCATTATCCGATTTAAGATGTATATTTTCTTCGGATAATTCTTGATTTTCTTTTTTTAGATTATTGTTGTTTTCAAGTAAAACTGTATTTTCTTCACTAAGTATTGATGCCTTTTCGGAAATACTCATTTCTTTATCCGGTGATTCACTAACTTGAGGCTGATTTTTTTGCATATTTGTCTGACCTAAAAATGAAAAAATAATCAGCAATACCGCAACTATAAATATTAAAGCGGTGTAGAGAAACATAGATTTGTTATCATTCTTATTAGCCATTGTTTTCAGTCCTCTTTAGTTTACTTTTTGCATTTTCAAGTGCAGCATTTTCTTCATCAAGAAGTTTTATAGGTGTCTGACCGCCTACAATTTCACGCACATATGTATTGCATGAATTGTGTCCGTAAAGCGATGTTAAAATGATACCGTCGTTGTTGTTATTTAAAATAGCAAGTGCAAAGCTAAGTTTGCCTGTAACATCGTCAAATGCGTCAAAATTAACAATAGCTACCTTTTTTAGTGAAATATTAGAATCATTTTCGCAATTTGCAAGTCGCGACATCAAAACCGCGTCGGATGTATCATTTACAGTCTTTGATAAATCATCAACTTTATCGTAGTAATCTTTTAAAGCACCTATAATATCACCTTCATCGGAATAATCCATAAGTGTGTTGATTTTTGATGAATTAATGCTGTTGCAGATGAAACAAATAACTATAAGTATCATCATTATTGCAAGAGCGATAAAAATAAGTGTATTTGTATCAATATTCATTCTCATTCTCCTTTTATATTAAAAAATCCAAGAACACGTTCTAAATCTTCATTTCCGTAATATTCAATTTCAATTTTACCTTTTTTAGCGGTATGATTGATTTTGACTTTTGTACCCATTGCAGAAGATAACGTATTTTGTATCTTCTCAATTTCAATGTCATAAGCCGTTTTTTCAGACTTTTTCTTCTGTGGCTTTTTCTTTTGAAGTTGCTTTGCAAGAGCCTCGGCTTGTCTTACATTTAAGTTATCTTCGATAATACGTTTTGAAAGTGCTATTCGCAGTTCTTTATCGTCAAGCGAAAGTATCGCACGTGCGTGACCGCTTGTTAAAGTACCTAAAATAAGCATTTTCTGAATTTCATCCTCAAGTGACAAAAGTCTTAATGAATTGGCGATTGCACTTCTGCTCTTTCCTACTCTCTGACTTATAAGTTCTTGAGTAAGATTAAATTCGTCCATCAATAAGTTATAACCGATAGCCTCTTCAATCGGATTTAGATTTTCACGCTGCAAATTTTCAATCAAAGCAATTTCGGCAACCTGTTCTTCACTGTATTTTCGTATAACTGCCGGAATTTCTTTTAAATTTGCCTTTTTTGCGGCTCTCCAACGTCTTTCACCGGCAACGATTTTATACATATTATTGTCGGATGGTGTTATTATAATAGGTTGAATAAGTCCGTGTTCCTTAATAGAATCTGCAAGAGCCGTTATTTTTTCTTCGTCAAAATGACGTCTTGGTTGTTTTTTGTTAGGCTCAATCAGGGACATACGCACTTTTTTTATGTCCCCCTCTGAAGATTTAGTAATTTCGGAAGTAACTTCTTCAATATCTTCTTCATTAAAAAGAGAATTAAGCCCTTTGCCTAAACCTTTTTTAGCCATATGCTCACTCCTTTACTGACATTAATTAAGTTATTTATTGTTTCGTATAACTTCCTTTGCCAGAGCCATATATGCGTCTGCACCTTTAGAGGTTCTGTCATAGTTTATTATAGGCTCACCAAAAGACGGTGATTCACTTAAACGAACATTTCGCGGAATAATGGTTTTATAAACCTTATCCGGAAAGTATTTTTTAACTTCGTCAAGCACCTGTATTGAAAGATTTGTTCTGCCGTCATACATAGTTCCGAGAACACCCTCAATTTCAATTTGCGGATTAAGTTTCTTTTTGATTGTCTTAATTGTGGTAATAAGCTGACTTAAACCCTCAAGTGCATAGTATTCGCATTGTATCGGAATTAATACGGAATCTGACGCAGTCATGATATTAATAGTAATCATTCCGAGTGCAGGAGGTGAATCTATTATAATGAAGTCAAAGTTTTCTTTAATCATATCAATGGCATTTTTTAAGAAAAACTCACGCTTATCTTCATATGCAAGCTCAATTTCAGCGGCAGAAAGGTCTGAAGATGACGGAATGACATACAAATTATTATATTTTGTCTTGATTACAGAGTCTTTTGTTTTAGAACTGTCAACAAAACAATCATAAATTGATAATTCATAATCATCTTTTTCAATACCAAGACCGCTTGTCGAATTACCTTGAGGGTCGCAGTCTATAAGCAGAGTTTTTTTATTTTCATATGCAAGACATGATGACAGATTAACAGAAGTGGTTGTTTTACCGACACCACCCTTTTGATTTGTTATTGCAATTATTTTTGTCATAATAATCTCCACTTTTTAATTTATTTCTATATATTATTATAT
>NZ_JBKVWU010000008.1:0-45969 GCF_046972485.1 Hominilimicola sp. | reverse complement strand
GGTGATGACTCATATCTTATCACCGACGATGATACCATAATTTTAAGATTAGATAAGAAACCGGCAAAAACTTTAAGGTTACAAGTCTGCAAAAGAGATGGTTCAATTTTAGGTCCAACCGGTGATATAAAAACATCTCAAACAGTTTTTAAAATGAGTGGACTAAATAAATATTATAACTCAATCGGCACTTGTAAAATACATTTGAAAACTTTATCCGGTTCAGCAACAATATCCGGCACTTTAAGTGAAGATTAATCATATTTACTTATAATATTTCAAGATTAAATTAAGAAATGAGGACAAAAAAATGAGTGCAAAGACTAATTTAGCAACATTACTCATCGCTGCAACAGCAATAACATCAAATTCCGCAGCTCTTGCAAATGATTTGACCGACAATATCATTAATGATTTATACAACTTTAAAATTATAGCTGATAAATCAGATATACGACCAAATAATAATATTACAAGAGCAGAAGCTGTTAAAATGATATGTATTGCGGAAGGAAATGACGTATTTGACAATGACACAACAGATACTCAAATTTTCTACGATGTTCCTACAAGTCATTGGGCTGCAAAATATATAGAAATTGCTGTTGATGACAGCATAATAAGCGGATATGAAGACAATACATTTAAACCCGAACAGTATGTAACATATCAGGAATTGCATAGAATGATAGTTTCTTCTTTAGGATATAATCTTTATGCAGAACAAGCAGGTGGTTACCCGAAAGGTTATATTACTTATTCAAATGCTCTTGAAATAAGC
This sequence comes from Hominilimicola sp., assembly GCF_046972485.1. NCBI lineage: Bacteria > Bacillati > Bacillota > Clostridia > Eubacteriales > Oscillospiraceae > Hominilimicola > Hominilimicola sp. The sequence continues at coordinate 45,188 of NZ_JBKVWU010000008.1, read as the reverse complement.
AAAAATATGAGTTTGGACAATTCTGCTTTTGCTACCCGTGGTGACGCAATGCAAATGATTTATAATTCACTTGATGCTCCTATTATGGAAGTAAGAGAGAATGTTGAAATCGACGGAACAGTTGAAACTGTAGTAATGATTTATGATGGGAAATCAAATCCATTCATATCGTTTAGAAAAATTTTGAGTGGTGAAGTGGAATATTAATATATTTGCTACCAAGTTTCCGGATTAAGCTACCACTTAGTCGAAAAATGTTGACATTCTCAAAAATTTTATATAAAATTCAGTTGTAATCACAGAAATATATTTTCAACTTTTCTATGATTATTACTAAACAAAATGTTATTAAAGATTTAAAATAAATATTTATGTTGATAATCATTATTCATATCATCAGTTTAGTGAGCTTATCACAAATATTTATTCTAAGATTTTATATGATATAAGAAAAATTAATTCAATGTAAAATTTATTTATACATTACGATAACATTAAAACAAATATAATACAGATTTTATTTTGAAAACAAAATAAAGAGATACCAATAATCTTAATTTCTTGCCGGACAGCATGAGTTAAAAATAATTGAGTACCTCTTATACATAGATTATATAACAATTTATCTTTGTTTGTCAAGTCATGTATAAGAGCTTTATTTTGTTGCATAAATACTTCAGTGTTATAAAAATGAAAGGAAGTTCTTATTATGAAACTAAGAAAAATTGTTACAATGGGAATGGCAACTCTAATGGCAGTATCAGCAATGAGCTTGAGCGCGTTTGCATGTGAAAATCCTGAAGATGCAATAATCTCTGTTTTAGCTCCTGATGGCGAGAACAGACTTTATCTTTCACAAGAAGATATTGACAACGGAATTACTACAGTCACAGGATACCAAGGTATAGAAGTTACAGCAAATCCTGACAACAAAATTGAAGTTTTCAATTCTACTGTAACACCACGCATATTATCTTCTACTTATTTTAAAGGAACAAATATTCCTACATCATCAAAAAGTATTGAAGATGGTTCTTATAGTGGTACATTTTCAGTTCCTGCTAAAAGCCAAAGATTTTCTACATATTTAATGTTAAATCGTTCTAATACAAAAGTACTAATGGAAGTAGAACCTAATACCAACTTTAATAAAAAAGTAGAATTTTCTTTATGTTCTAAAGAAGTTTCAACAAGCCCACTTATTACAATAGAACCTAATGCAAATGACCAAGCAATTTCAGTCAGTGGTATTGCTAAGAATAGTCATTTATATGCTTATATAGATAATAATTTGTCATCAGTCGCAGAAGGTACATTATCATTTATAGGATATTAATATCCTATAATATAAAGGTAGTGTAAAGTGAATTGTGAAAACAATGACTCATCACAAGTGTATAAACACTTAGTTTTTTGAAGGAGCTAATAAAAACACTTTACACTACCAGAAAAAAATTGGAGGAAATTAAAATGAAAAAACAGATTTTAACTATTATATCATTAATTCTTACAATCGGAATGATTCTACCAACAGCGAATGCAGAAGAAATAAGCACATATTCAGACTATGTTGTAGAGGGGCAATCGACTTATGCGGATTCATTCGGTCTAATGAAAGGATATGACGACGGAACATTCAAACCTGACAACAATATGACACGTGCAGAATTTACATCAGCATTAATGAGAGCGGCTGTAATTGCCAATCCCGATGCACAACTCGCAGAAATCAATTTTTCTGATATAGACAAGTCGTATTGGGCATATGATGATATTGCTAAAGCAGTTTCGATAGGTTTTATAAGTGGTTATGATGACGGAACATTTCGTCCGGCGGACAACGTCACATACGAGCAAGCAATAACAATGATATTCAACGTGCTTGGATATAAGCCTGTTGCGGATTTATATGGCGGATATCCGCACGCATATATGTCATTGGGTTATTACAATAGGTTCTTCAAATCTTCAACAGATAACAGAAACGGCAATATTGAAATGAACGAAACAAAGGAAAAGACGGCGATTACGCGAAGAGATGCCATGGATATGCTTGGAGGTATGTTATTTACACCAATATGCGTTGTAACGGATTACAAAACTGCATTTGACGGCAGTAATGAGCCGATTTATGAAATAGGTGGGAATGGCACTGTTAAACAAACATTATTTACAATAAAAAATGCTAAATAGCAGCAAGATTACAAATATTCCTATATAAAATTTGCTTATAGTACGGTATATTAATAATTAATAAAAAGGTTGTGATTATGATGAAAAAACGTTTCTTATTGCACTGTCAATTTTGACATTAACAAGTTCCCTAAATACTTTTGCAAGCACTCTTGATGACAATATTATTGAAGATTTAGAAAAATTTCATATTGTTGAAAAGAGCGACGATTTAAGACTTGACGACCACATAACAAGAGCGGAAGTAATAAAAATGGTTTCCGTCGCCACGGGAAATTACGAAATAGACCACGTTGGCACAGATCAAATCTTTTCCGATGTACCGCCTACTCATTGGGTTGTAAAATATGTACGAACTGCATGGGATAGCTATATTATATCTGGATATGAAGATAATACATTTCGTCCCGAAAACAACATCACATATAACGAATTACAAAAGATAATTGTATCCGCCCTCGGATACACTCAATACGCAGAAATGCAAGGCGGATATCCGGACGGATATTTGACATATTCAGAAAAATACAACATAATGAACAACGTTGACACATCAGATTCAAACGCATATGTAACACGCAAAGATGCAATGCAAATGATATACAATTCATTAGATGCACCTTTATTGGTTTATATGCAAACAAATTATCTCGAAGACGGCTCAATAACCTACGTCTATGAATGGCGTGACGGTGAGCATCGCCAATTTGAATCATTAAGAATGCGCTTAGATGAAGAATTTTCATAATTAACAATCTTATACTGCAAATCAAAAGTCGAATTTACTAATCCTAATTCGACTTTTTGTTTTTCCAATAATTGCTACCAAGTTTCCGGAATAAGCTACCACTTAGTCGGGAAATGTTGACATTGCAAACATTTCTATATAAAATCCGATTATAACCTTAATGTTATCAAAAATTAAAAAGGAGCATATTAATATGAAAGCTATAAGAAAAATAATTGCGGCATTAGTTGCATTATCGGCTTGTATGTCATACACATTCGCTCTTGCCGACAATGTAAATACAAATTATTCCGACTCGGCATATCAGACTGTATCCACAGTTGCTGACAGCGGAAAATGTGGCGACAATTTAAAATGGGAGCTTGACACAAACGGCACAATTACTATTTCAGGCACAGGTGAAATGAGTGAATATGCGTTTCAAACATCGCAACATCAATTCACCGCAGAAGAAAACGAGCAATATATGCAAGAACTTGAAAATCACAAATTCCCTTGGTTTGAAAAGAACAGTCCTGAATTAATAACAAACATTATAATCGAAGACGGTGTTGAAAGTATAAGCGATATGGCATTCTACGGCACTTCAATCAAATCAATCAGTTTGCCGAACAGTGTAAAAAAGATCGGAAAATCTTCTATTGCAAACTGTGCCGAGCTTGAAAAAATAACCCTTTCGGACAATATCTCAGAAATTCCGACAGGTGCATTCAATTCCGATTACAAACTTACATCAATAGAATTGCCGACAAAATTAACTTCAATCGGTGCATCGGCATTTTTAAACTGCGAGTCATTGGAAAGTATCGACATTCCCGACACTGTAACTGAAATTGGTGACAGAGCATTCGCAAATTCAGGATTGCGAATGCTTGTAATTCCAAGCGGTGTGACCGCGGTTAATTACGACCTTTGTAATGAAAACCATAACCTAAACGAAGTTGTATTTTCTCCGAACACAAAGTCTGTTGAAATGACCGCCTTTTCGGGTTGTTCAAACTTAAAAAATATAGATTTGCCTGACGGATTGGAGAAAATAGGCAAAATGGCTTTCCTATCCTCCGTCAACGCACGCATATATATACCTCAAAGTGTAACTGACATTGAAAAAAAGGCATTTAACGACAATGCCGTTATATACGGTTATGCAAATTCGGCGGCAGAAGAATTTGCAAAGAATAATGATATTAAATTCGTTGCAGTCAACAGCCACGATGAATATCTTTCATTACTTACATATTCCGACACGGACAATTCCAGCTACAAATCAGCGATTGATGAATTATCGCAATTAGGAATTATCAACGGTTTTGAGGACGGCACTTTCAAACCACAGGACAATGTAACCCGTGCACAAGCCGCAACTATGTTCGCGACAGCTTTAGGCTATTCGGACACAAAATACCAAAACATCGCAACAGATAAAGCAGTTTTTTCTGATTTCTTAATGAGCCATTGGGCGTACAAATATGCCGACTACGTAATGAAAAGTGCCGATATATCAAGCGGTGAAACCAACTGTATTTTAAGCGGTTTTGAGGACGGCACTTTCAGACCGGACAACAATGTTACAATTATACAGCTTTTGAAAATGGCAATATGTTCGTTGGGCGAAGACGGATATATGGCAGAGGCTGTCGAAAACGGCGGTTATCCGAACGGTTACAATACGGTAGCGGGAAAATACGGTTTCAGCAAAAGTATTGCAGTTGACGACATCAATCAACCTGCCACACGCGAACAAACTGCTCAAATAATTTCAAACACAATAAATATGCCGATTAAACGTTTTGGAGCAATCAATTCAATAACGGCAGACCACAAAACAGAGTCCGAAAAATTCTTAGTAACATACGACGGCAGTAAAGAATATTATCCGCTTACAACATTAAAAACTATGTTGCAAACAAACGATTGGGGCAATCAGACGGCTTTTGCAACTAAATCCCCTCTTGAAAATTCAGAAGAATTTTACGCATACGCAACAATCAAAAATATATCACAGTCGAAAATATCTGTTAAACCCGAGGGACTTTTAATCAACACAGACGGCAGTGTATATTCGTCTGAAGATACTTTTGAGGCTGAAAGCAACGGAATAACTCTTGACGAAAACACTACTTACTATTTGTATTTCAAGAAAATCAATAACGTATGGACATTGGATAATTACGCGATTTTTAATCAATTTAATTAATCCCGAGCCGAATTTGCTTTGACAAATTCGGCTTTTGTTATCTTGACAGTTATGATACAATAAAATTAACATTCGTATTTTAAAGAGGTATTATAGCTATGAAAATAAAACAGCAAAAGCAGATAAAAGCATTTTTAATCGAAGAATTTAGGAAAGACAGAGGCAGTGTGTTATTTGACGAGCAAGAGAAAGTGCTAAACACGATTATTAAAAACACAAAAAACAAATCAAAAAATCAGATGAAAACGCTTATTAGCACAATTCTCCCCCGCATTGCACTGTACAAGGTTTTGTCAAAAAGCGGTTTTACGGAAGATGTCGTATATGAGCATATGCGAAAATATATGCTTGATAAAGTTGCGGCAAAAAAGCACGCGTCTACGGCGAAAATGGAGTTGATACCCGGATTTTATGCACTTTACAGCAACATAACTCTTAAAATTATGCGTACAACCGACTTACAGGAAAGCGAACAAACTCACGGCAAGAATTACTTTAATCTTACCATTAAAAAGTGCCTTTGGCACACCGCTTGCGTAGAAAACGGCTGTGCGGAGTTGTGCCGTCTGTTTTGCGATGTTGACAACGTTACATACGGCAGTCTGAAAAAAATAGGATTTACTCGCACCAAAACATTGGGTTACGGCGGAGATTGCTGTGATTTTCATTTTTTCAAAAAATAGTTTTGACTATTTGTCCCCCTTTGAGAAAGGACAACCCTTTTCTCAAAGGGCTTTTTTGATTATTTCCCTCAATTTCGTAAAGTAAACTCTATTTCCAAGAAAAAGCCTTGAATTTAATAGTGCAGTTATGATATAATAGGACTGATAGCTTTTTAGACGCAGTTATTGTATGCGTCAAAGCACACAAATTATAAACCAACCATAAAGGAGGAATCCGAATGGCAGAAAAATACGGTGAAGTACCACCGAAGTTCACAAAAAAATGGTGGGAATATTTTTGGGATTACTACAAATGGCACGTTATAATTACGGTTGTAGCTGTTCTTATTGCGTCCGTAACCATTGTACAATGTGCGACACGTCCGAAATACGATATGAATGTTGTTTACGCGGGACATATGAATTATTCCGAAGAAGAAATTAACAAGCTTAAAGAAATAATTTCCGAACGTATAAGCGACATTGACGGAAACGGCGAAAATTCAGTACTTCTAAGCACACTCGTTTTTGCGGACAATGCAGGCAGCGAAGAATACGACTATGCTATTCAAACAAAGCTTGACTTAACGTTTACGGACGACTGTTCATTTATCTATCTTATGGACAAGGCTAACGTAGACGCTCAAATGCAAAAAGAAGTTGTAGACCAAATTTATGACTGCACTGACAGTTTTATAGACTCGTCTTCCGACAAAGTCGTTAAAGCCGCTGACGGCAAAGGTTATGCGGTAAATCTAAAAGACAGCCGGCTTTTAAAAGACAACGGCATTTACTGTGACGATTTATACATTCTTATTCGCCGCAACTACAAAGATGACGAAAAAAATACTCAGGCACACGATGACTCAATCGCCGTTGCTGAGGCACTTGTAAAATAAATCACACGAAGGAGGGTTTTTATTGGCAGTCGTCAAACCCGAAATTAAAACAACAGAATATGAAATGTTTTCTCGATACAGAGAAACAGGCGACATCGCCCTTCGTGACGAAATCGTTTCTTCTTACATATATATAGCCGAAATTCTTTCACGCAAATTTATCAACCGCGGTGTTGAATATGACGATATATTTCAAGTCGCATGTATGGGAATTTTATATGCGGTTGAGCGTTTTGACCCTGACAAAGGCGTTAAATTCGCCACATATGCAACCCCTACGGTGATGGGCGAAATACGCAAGTATTTCAGAGATAAAGGCAACTTTATCCGTATTCCAAGACGTCTTTATGAAATATTCTACAAAGCGGAAAAAATCAAGCGTGTTTCAAGCGAAATTTCGCAAGAGGAAATTGCAAGAATACTCAACATTCCCGAAAAACTGCTTGAGAATGTCTACGAAGTAGGTGATACATCATTTATAAAGTCACTTGAATACGAGGCATATGCAGACGGTGAATTAAATTTCTCAAACCTTATCGGCATTGAGGACAGCAATTTTCTTATGATAGAGGACAAGGATTTTATTAAATATTGCATGAGTCGACTTTCCGCCGATGAACGCAAATTTATTGAATATCGTTACTATGACGAAAAAAGTCAAAAGGAAATTTCAGAAATAATGGGTATTTCTCAAATGCAAGTGTCGCGAATGGAAAAACGCACTTTGAAAAAATTGAGAAATCTTTATTTTAGAGATTAATTTTAGGAGGAAAAATTATGCTTACAGAAAAGAAAAAAGAATTTATTGAATTTATGATGGAATCTGATGTTCTTCGTTTCGGCGATTTCGTAACAAAGAGCGGAAGAAACACACCTTATTTCGTAAACACAGGTAACTTCCGTACAGGCAAGCAAATTGCCACACTCGGCAAGTTCTATGCCGCACTTATAAAGGAAAACTGCGGTGATAATTTTGACTGTATGTTCGGTCCGGCTTACAAGGGTATCCCTCTTGCAACTGCCGCCGCAGGTGCACTTTACAACGAATACAAAATCGACAAGCCTTATTTCTTCAACAGAAAAGAAGAAAAAGACCACGGTGAAGGCGGTTCACTTGTAGGCTACAAGCCACAGGACGGCGACAAAGTTATCATTATTGAGGACGTTATAACAGCCGGTACAGCCGTAAGAGAAACTATGCCGATACTAAAAAATGCCGCAAATGTAGAAGTTAAAGATATGTTCATTTCCGTAAACCGATGTGAAGTAGGTCAAAACCCTGAAAAGACAACCATTATGGAAGTTATGGAGGATTTCGGAATTAACGTACACGCTATTATTACTGTTCAGGATATTTACGAATATCTGAAGCAAGACGGTTCATACGGCGATATTCTTACAAAAATGAAGGAATATATGGACACTTACTGCGTTTTCTAAACGGAGGTGATTAAAATTAAACGATTATTTAAAATTATTGTTCCGACTGTACTGCTTCTTATGCTTGCGCTTACCGCACACGCATATAATGTGGTTGATTTGCCGGAAAATATGACTTTTTCTGACGCACTCGGAGTTTTTAACGCCGATGAAATAACGCGTATAACGGTTTCGGATATTGCCGAGGGCAAATATACCGACCTCACAAAAGACGAAATAAACGAATTTTACTCAACAATTCAAGATATGACTGTTTACAGAAAGATAAACCCTACCCCATTTCGCGGTATTTCCGTAAACATCTATACAAATGACGGCGTAAAGAGCTATATGCTTAATTCGGGTTTGCAGATTGGTATGTACGGAAGCAACAATTACGTTTGCTACAAATTAAATAAGGCAAATACAGAAAAATTGCTTTATCTTGACAGTATGTACCGCGATGCGGAAGAAAAGGTGAACGGTGAGGAAATACACCGCGTTACGTCAAACGACTTTTTGAAACTTCCGTCATCACCTTGGGCACAGCCTTTTGCAAGAGAGGCGGCAAGCAAAAATATTTTGCCGTATGAATTTACAGGCAACTATTCTGAAAATATTACACGTGAACAATTTTGTATATTGCTTGCAAATCTAATTTGCGTGAAAGAAAATTACTCGTCACTTGACAAGTATATGCAAGACCAAAACAAGCCGTATCTAAAAAATTACTTTGTCGATTGTAACGACGCTGACGATTCCGTCAACATACTTTACGCACTCGGCATTGTAAACGGTAAAGACGAATCACATTTCGACCCTGACGGCACAATAACGCGTGAAGAGGCGGCAACACTGCTATGTAAAGTTGCGGAAATGTATATGTGGATCGGAACAGAAACAAGCCTTACATACAACGACACCGATTTAATCTCCCCTTGGGCAAAATTCTTTGTAACTTGGGCGAACGAACACGGTATAATGACAGGTATTACGGAGGAAGAATTTAATCCGCAAGGTCAGTATACTGTTGAACAAGCCGTTGCAACAATCGTCAGACTTTATAATTTGTTATCATAAGATTATAAGGACAAAGCTGTTTTAACTTTGTCCTTTTATATTGGTACAATATTGTAATTTTATTTATAAAAAATGTCGCAAAAATACACTATACTACTTTACAACGCTAAAAAAAAGCGGTATAATATAACGTGATAAACAAATTTTGTTTATGTATGAAAAATAAAAGGAGCGTTTACAATGGAAATCTCAATCACAAAAACAACTACTCCAAAACAAAAGCCTGCTGATGAATCAAAGCTTGGTTTTGGTCAATATTATACCGACCATATGTTCATTATGAACTATGACGAGGGAGAGGGTTGGCACAACCCAAGAATCGTCCCTTACGGTCCGTTTGAACTTGATCCTGCCGCTATGGTACTTCACTATGCACAGGAAATCTTTGAAGGTATGAAGGCTTATCGTACAGCTGATGGTTCAATTCAACTTTTCCGTCCTGACAAGAATATGGCAAGAATGAACGTTTCGTGTGATCGTCTTTGCATTCCTAAGATAGATGAAGAATTTGCTATAAAGGCAATCAAAACACTTGTAGAAGTAGATAAGGACTGGGTACCTTCACTTGACGGTACTTCACTTTACATCAGACCTTACATATTCGCTACTGACGCACAAGTTGGTGTTCACCCTGCAAAGCACCTTACATTTGCAATTATTCTTTCACCGGTCGGAGCATATTATCCGCAAGGTATCGCACCTGTTAAAATTTTCGTTGAACAGAAGTATGTTCGTGCCGTAATCGGCGGTACAGGTTTCACAAAAGCCGGTGCTAACTATGCCATTTCTCTAAAAGGTCAGGAAGAGGCTGCTGAACAAGGTTATGTTCAAACTCTATGGCTTGACGGTGTTGAAAGAAAGTACGTTGAAGAAGTTGGTTCAATGAACGTATTCTTCAAAATTGACGGCGAAGTTATTACTCCTGCTCTTGTAGGCTCAATTCTTGGCGGTATTACAAGAATGTCAATTATTGAACTTCTTCAGTCAAAGGGTTACAAAGTTTCAGAACGTCGTCTTTCAATCGATGAACTTGTTGAGGCATTCAAAGCAGGTAAGCTTGAAGAAGCTTGGGGTACAGGTACTGCCGCTGTTATTTCACCTATCGGTGAACTTAAGTATGGTGACCTTGTAATGCCTGTAAACAACGGCGAAATCGGCGAAGTTACTCATATGCTTTATGATACTCTTACAGGTATTCAATGGGGCAAAATAAAAGACGAGTTCGGTTGGACAGTTAAGATAGACTAATTCAGAATCCGATAATTGTTCGGAACGTGCAAAATATTTGATATTCAAAAAGGACGGTTTTAAAACCGTCCTTTTTGTTATCTGACTATTCTTATCACATCATCACCGACATTCACATCACCGTCGGCAACGGTTTTAAATTCCGCAAATTCATCTGCGTTACAAACTACCATAGGCGTTATCATTTTATAGCCCTGTTTCTTTATTCCGTTTAAATTAAACGTCATAAGCAAGTCGCCTTTTTTGATTTTTGCACCGTTTGCAACTTTTACGTCAAATCCGTTACCATCAAGTTCAACTGTATCAAGACCGACATGAATTAAAATATTTGCATCATTATCCGCAGTTATTGCGATAGCGTGCTTACTTTTCGGAACGTTTTCAACCACACCGTCAACCGGTGCGAAAACCTTGCCCTCGCTCGGCTCAATCGCAATACCTTGTCCGAGTATTCCGGCAGAGAATACCTCATCATCCACCTTTTCAAGCGGTACTGCTTTTCCTCTTATCGGAGATGAAAGGAATATTTCCGTTCCGTCTGCTTTCGGTGCAGTTTCTTTTTCAGTTTGTATTTCATTATCCGCCACACCATAACCGCTTAAATCGACGCTTTCCTTACTTTCCATAAAGTCCTCCAAATGCGACTTTATAACCGTTACTCGCGGACCGTAAATAACCTGTATACCGTTACCCTTTTTAATTACACCTGCCGCACCGCTTTGTTTTAAAATATCCTCGCTGACCGCGTCACTGTTATGCACCGTAATACGAAGTCTTGTTGCACAACAGTCAATATCGGCGATATTTTCTTTACCTCCAAGTCCTTTTAAAATCAAAACAGATGTCATATCTGTCTTTCCGCCATTTTTCGCATTCACATCTGAACGCGTATAAAGCTTTGTTTCCTCATTATCCGCCTCACGACCCGGAGTTTTAAAGTTAAATTTCTTTATAAGGAACGTGAATACACCCCAATAAACGAAGAAATACACAATACCGACAAGAACGATATAAATCCAATGAGTTTTTGCATTACCTTGCATTATACCGAAAAGAGTCATATCTATAAGTCCGCCCGAGAACGTCATACCGACTCCGACACCGAATATATGCATAAGCATAAACGAGATACCTGCAAGCACACAATGCACAACATACAAAATCGGTGCAACGAACAAGAATGTAAATTCAAGCGGCTCTGTTATACCTGTCAAAAATGCCGTCAAAGCCGCCGAAAGCAAAAGTCCTCCGACAACTTTTTTCTTTTCGTTTCTGGCACATCTGTACATTGCAAGTGCCGCACCCGGCAAACCGAACATCATAAACGGAAATTTACCTGCCATAAAACGCGTTGCGTCAACGGAAAATTTCATTGTGTTAGGGTCGGCAAGCTGTGCAAAGAATATATTTTGTGCACCGTTTATTGTCTGACCTGCAATCTCCATTGAACCGCCGACATTTGTCTGCCAAAACGGCATATAAAATACATGATGAAGTCCGAACGGTATTAACGCACGTTCGATTATTCCGTAAATCAGTGTACCGATATAGCCCGTATTCTGTACGAGATTTCCAAGCATTGAAATAACTTTTTGAATATACGGCCAAATAAAATACATAAGTATTCCGACAAGCAAAAACACAACCGCCGATATTATCGGCACAAATCTTGTACCGCCGAAAAATGACAGCACTTGCGGAAGTTGTATTTTGTAAAATCTGTTGTGCAGTGCCGCCGTGCCAAGTCCGACAATGATACCGCCGAACACGCCCATATTAAGCGTATATATACCAAGTACCATTGACGTTGCACCGCTCAGACCGAGATTTTGCTCCAAATTCACAACAGCCTGTTCCATTGCATCCATACTCATATCGCCGCCGGCATAATTTACGGAAATCAACGCACTTATGGCAGTATGCATAATAAAAAACGCAATAACACTCGCAAGTGCGGCAACTTCCTTTTCACGTTTCGCCATACCGATTGCAACACCGATTGCAAAAAGCAATGGCAAATTATCAAAAACGATACTTCCGGCGGCACTCATAACCGTTAAAATGCCGTGAATTATCGTTCCCGGTCCCATTATGCCGTAAAGACCGTATGCTTTAAGCATTGTTTCGTTTGTGAAAGAACTTCCTATCCCCAGAAAAAGTCCTGCAACAGGCAAAATTGCAATTGGCAGCATAAACGACCTGCCGACGCGTTGCAGAACTTCAAAAACTTTATTATTCTTCAAATTCTCTTCCCCGCTTTCCATTAAACTATGTTAATATTTTGTGCATATTCTGCTATTCTACAAGTGGGAATTTATTGAAATTAAATGTTTTTATTATATATTATCATAAGTCCTTTAAGCAAAAGTTCGTCATCAAGAATTATGTCATTTTTACAATGCGGAACAACCGTACTTGCAAGTCCGCCTGTTGCGACAACTTTCGCCTCACCGATTTCTTCCTTGATACGCTCAATCATTCCGTCCATACTTGACGCAGTACCGTACAATATACCGCTTTTCATACAGTCAACGGTATTTGAGCCGATAATCTTTTTCGGTTCTTCAAGGCTAATTCTCGGAAGTTGCGACGTACCGCTTACCATTGCGTTAAGCGAAATACCCATTCCCGGCATTATAACACCGCCGATGTAGTTGTTATTCTTATCGACTACCGAAATAGTCGTTGCGGTGCCGAGGTCAAATATTATAATCGGCGCACCGTATTCATGTATTCCCGCAACCGCGTCAACAACCAAGTCACTGCCGAGCTGTGCTGGATTGTCTATAACAATGCTTAAACCCGTCTTTATACCTGGTCCGATAATCATTGCATCACAGCCTGTAATTTTCTTTATCGCTCTTTTCATAGTGATTGTGACAGTAGGAACAACCGATGATATTATCGCACCGTCAATTTTAGAAAAATCAATGTTGTAAAGTTCCAAAATCGTCTTTATCGAAACAGCATATTCAAGCTCCGTTGAAGTGTGATTTGTAGAAATTCGTTCCACAAACGAAACTTTGTTGTCCTTACAACATCCTACCACTATGTTTGTATTTCCAATGTCTATTGCAAGTATCATTTTTTTATCCCCTTAATTTAAACTTATATATAATTATAGCATATTAATATATATAAGTCAAAAGGGCGGCCAATGACCGCCACTACTACCTCGTAGCGGCGACCAACGGTCGCCGTTTATTAAAACATATCTTTCTTCTTTTTAATATATCTTCTTATTAATATAATCAATGACGCAATGACGCACACTGACATAAATGCCGGAACTATCACTTTATTCGGTGTTTGTTCTTCTGACGACTTCATATCAGTCCAAAGCGTCTGCATTTTCTGATTTGCCTCATCTGAAAGATTACAGAAAACAGTCGTTTTTTCCTCGATATAATCATCATCAAGATAAGATATACCGTCATTTTTCACTTCATCATCAAGCATTTCATATGCTTTTTGGTTTGGAGTTGAATATCCGATAAAATCTGCAATCGCATATGCAACGTCAGGCTCATTCAAGAAATTAATATACATTTCCGCCGCCTCTTTATTTCTGCAGCCCTTAGGAATACAAACCGCATCTATAAACAAGTTTGTACCGCTGTCGGGAATTACAAAACCAAGGTCCTCATATTCGTCCATAAGCGTTACAGCGTCACCTGCGTAATACGGTGCTATTATTGCCTCACCTGCACCCATCTTATCAAATATTTCGTCCATTACATACGCCTGAACAACTTTTTTCTGTTCTTTCAGCTTTTCCGCCGCTTTTTCAAGTTCTTCGCTGTTTTCAGTATTAAGCGAATATCCAAGCATATTTTCCGCAATCGCAAATGCGTCACGCGGATTATCGAACATCAATATTCTGCCCGAATAATCTTCGTCCCAAAGAATATCCCAGCCAATATCCTCCTCGTCAACAACAGTCGTATCATAGATAATTCCGACCGTTCCCCATGTATACGGCACGGAATACTTTGAACCGGGATCATATTCCGAGCTCTTAAACTTATCCATTATATTCGCAAAATTCGGAATATTCGACTTATCAAGCGGTTCAAGCATATTCTCTTTTATCATTCTTGAAATCATATAATCTGAAGGAATGATAATATCATAAGTTGAGCCGCCGCCCTTCAACTTTGCGTAAAGCTCCTCGTTCGTGGCATATGTACTGTAATTTACCGTTATGCCCGTAAGCTTTGTAAATTCGGCGTTTAAGTTAAGTACGCCCTCCTCACTTCCGTCAGGAATATATTCACCCCAGTTATACACGTTTATTGATATGCCGTCATTCTTAAACCGCGTATAGTATTCGGGATTATCAACCGTTACAGTCTGTACTTCCGTTGTTTCTTCCGTATCTGCCGTTTCCTCAGTATCGTATTCCTCAATATGCGCACAACCGCTTGCAAGCAAAAGCGACATTGAAATTAAAGCAAGTATAAATTTTTTCATCATTTAACACCTCGCTTTACCGCATTTCTACGCTCAATTACATTCTTAACAACAAGCACTATGACCACGATTACAAAAATTATTGTTGAAAGTGCGTTTATTTCAGGGCTTACCTTACGTCTTGTCATTGAATAAATCGTAATCGGCAATGTTTGTGACGTTGCACCGCTTGTAAAGTAACTGATAACAAAATCATCAAGCGAAAATGTGAACGACATCAAAAATCCCGAAATTACACCCGGCAATATTTCAGGCAAAACAACCTTGAAAAATGCCGAAACGGGACTGCACCCCAAATCCTGTGCCGCCTCGTAAAGATGCGGATTCATCTGTCTGAATTTCGGCATTATGTTCAGAATTACATACGGCACGTCAAACGTGATATGTGCTATGATAAGCGTCACAAAGCCAAATTCAAAATTCATTCTTGCCGAAAAGAACACGAACAAAAGCATAAGCGAAACACCCGTAACGATTTCGGGGTTGATAATAGGAATGTTCGTACCCTGCATAACAATCGTTCGCGGCAGTTTTTTCATATTGTTTATACCGATTGCCGCCGCAGTACCGAGAATTGTCGCGGCGATTGACGCAACTGTCGCAACTATTACTGTATTTAAAAGCGATTTCATTATAAGTCCGTTATAAAACAGCTTTATGTACCAATCAAATGTAAATCCCGAAAACACCGAACGGCTTTTTGTTACGTTAAACGAAAACACAATAAGCACAAAAATCGGTATATACAGGAACAATAAAACAAGAGCCATATAGACCTTTGATAATTTTTTCAATTAAATCCCACGTCCTTTCTTATAAACTTACATAAGCACCTTATCTTCATCATCATCAAACTGATTAAGTATTGTCATAATCAGCAGAATGATAACCATAAGCACAAGCGAAATTGCCGCACCTAAGTTCGGATTATACGAATTTCCGAGAAACTGCATTTCTATAAGGTCACCGATAAGCAGGTTAGAACCGCCGCCGAGCATTCTTGAAATGATAAATGTACTGATTGCCGGCACAAACACCATTGTGATACCCGACATTATTCCGGGCATACTCAGCGGTACAATAACCTTGAACATAGTCTTTACATTGTTACAGCCCAAATCATGAGCCGCCTCGATAACGCTTTTATCTATCTTTTCCATTACAGTATAAAGCGGAAGTATCATATACGGCAAATAGTTATAAACCATACCAAGCACAACCGCACCCGATGTATTCAGCATTTTAAACGGGCCAAGTCCGAAAAGCCCAAAAAAGCTGTTAATAAGTCCGTTATTGCCCAAAAGTGTCATCCATGCGTACGTTCTCAAAAGAAAGTTCATCCACATTGGGAGCATTACTATCATAAGCACCGTACTTTGATAGCTTTTATCCGTATTGGCAAGTATCAGTGCAAGCGGATACGCTATGATAAGACATATCACCGTTGCAACCGCCGCAAGCCATATTGAACGAATAAATATATTTGAATACTGCGACACCGCCGCAAGATTGTCAAGCGTAAATGCTCCGTTTGTATCGGTTAAAGCAAAGTATGCCACCATTATAAGCGGAACAATAATAAATATCGCCATCCACAAAAGGTAAGGAGCGGAAACAAGTTTTTTCATCATCTCTACCTCCTTAATCGTTCATCTTGTGCATAATATGTATGTCATACGGATCGAACTTTATACCGACCGTACTTCCTACTTCTGCCGCCTTTGTCGAATGTACAAGCCAATCGTGGTCATAGGCCTCGATAAGCATTTCATAATGCACACCCTTAAACGTGACAGACTGCACAACACCCGAAATATGTGAATCGTCAGGCTTAACAAGCTGAATATCCTCAGGACGTATAACAACGTCAACAGGTTTATTTTCACCGAATCCCGTATCAACACATTCAAATCTGTGACCGTTTATCTCAACAAGCAAATCCTTAACCATCATACCGTTTAGGATATTGCTTTCACCGATAAAGTCGGCAACGAATGCGTTTTTTGGCTCATTATATATATCAACCGGAGAACCGATTTGCTGAATATCACCGTTATTCATTACCACGACCGTATCACTCATTGTAAGAGCCTCCTCCTGGTCGTGTGTTACATATATAAACGTAATTTCAAGGCTTTGCTGAATACGCTTTAATTCAATCTGCATATCTTTTCTAAGCTTCAAATCAAGTGCACCCAAAGGCTCGTCAAGAAGAAGCACCTTCGGCTCATTGACAAGTGCCCTTGCAATAGCAACTCTCTGCTGCTGACCGCCCGAAAGTCTGTCGATTGAGCGTTTTTCAAAACCTTTAAGGTTTACAAGCTCCAGCATTGCTCCGACACGCTTTTGAATTTCCTTATCAGAAAATTTCTTTATCTTCAATCCGAATGCAATATTATCATACACATTCAAATGAGGAAAAAGCGCGTATCTCTGAAACACCGTATTAACATTACGTTTATAAGGAGGTATATTATTAATCTCCTTACCGTCAAACCTGACAATACCGCTGTCAGGCTTTAAAAACCCACCTATAATTCTAAGTGTGGTTGTCTTTCCGCAGCCCGATGGGCCGAGAAACGTTACAAATTCTTTGTCCTTAATGTCAAGATTGATGTCGTTTAAAATCTTCTCACCGTCAAAGGAAACGGCAATGTTTTCAAGACTAATAATATTTTTGTTCAATTCTCTACCTCCCGATAAATTTTAAATAAATTTTATTTCGCATAAATGCAAAAAAATTATATCATACTTTGTATTACGTTTGCAATAAAAAAAATGTTTTTTTCATAATATTAACGTAGAAATCAGTTACGGTATTTATGACTTCCACTTAAACAACAGCACACCGCCTATCATAAGTGCCATTCCGATGTATTTATTCCAAGTAAACGCGACCTTTTCGCTTCCCATAAGACCGAATGCGTCAATCAACGCCGCAACGAAAAGCTGTGAAATCAATATAATTGAAATTGCCACCGTAGGACTTAATTTGCCTATACCGAGCATAACCGTTACGGTTATAATTATCCCCAGTACACCGCCCAAAAGATAGAATTTATTCACGTCCGCTATACCTTTAAAACTCCCCTTACCCATTATCCACACCGCAATAAGCGACAACAAAAATGCCGTCCCCTGAACGAATGCGTTTGATTCGTATATTCCTATTTTATCCGAAAGACGTGTATTCATAACACCCTGTATACTCATTGACGCACCCGCTATTATACTGAAAATTATTCCTGCCATAGTTAAGCCACTCTCCTTTATTTTAGCTTACCCCATAAAGAAAAATTTATCCAAAAAAAAAATGAAAAAAGCACCTAAATAAGTGCTCTTTTCATTTTGCTATGTATAGGATAAAAGGGTAGAATGTAATTTCTTTCTACAAATATATTATAGCATACCGCAAAACACTTTGCAAGTCTTTTTTAGAAAAATTTAAACTTTTTTCCAACCCTATTATCCGTTTTAATATATCCTCTGTCTTAACTGTATAGGGGGGAGATTAATTTTCTTGTTAAAACAGTCGGATATTATTAAACCTTTATTTTCCGTAAAGCTCTGTTGCGGCAAGTGACAATACAATATTCAAATTGCCGTTTCTGCATCTTAATTCGTCAATAAACTTCTTTTCATCGGCATCTTTATTCATATTAACCGAATATGTAAGTTCATACAGCGAGCCCAAATCTGTTGTTCTGACCTTTTGTAATGTATAATCTTTTGAGTATTTCTTGATTATTTCATCAAATATACCCTCGTAATCAAGATTTTCGGGAATGGTAATTTTCAAATTTTTAGCCGTTGTATTAGGCTTACCGAATTTGATTTTTGAAATCACAATCATAAACAGGCAAAGCAACAAAACAAATAATGCTCCGTATCCGTAAAGACCTACACCGCACGCAAGACCTGCCGCAATATCAAAGAAAATATATCCTATATCCTCCGGATCGCCGGGTGCCGAACGGAAACGAATAATCGACAATGTTCCCGCAAGAGAAAATGCTCTCGCCACGTTACTTCCCACGAACAAAATTATAACCGTCAAAATTATCGGCAGCATTGTAAGCGTAATCGCAAAACTCTGCTGATATTTATTTTTATGTGTACCCATATATGTAAGACTTATAACAAGTCCGAATATAAGTGCCGCCGCCATTGCGACTATTGCCATAGACAAGGTTAGCGTTATGCCTGAATCCGATGTTGATGTTATTGAATTTATTAAATTATCCATTCTCTTTTATCCTCCTATATTATACTGCTTGTTTTTGATTTCCGAATACAAATATTTTTTGTTTCGGCATTTCCCTTTGTCTTGCTATCATATTTTTGTACTCCGTACCGTATTTTGAAAAACTTGATGAACGAATTTCAAATTCCGAAAGCATTTCGCAAAGCCACAACGGTTTTGCCAAACTTGTTTTTATTTCCATAAGCCACACGTCACTGTCTAAAAGTCTTTTTCCGTGGTCGCCCGACTCCAGCAATAAATCACTTCTTCTTGTACGAATGTTTGTATCAAACGATATTCTCAAATCGTCATTGCCTTTTTCAAAATAAGCCAACCTGTCATATGCGATATAGACTTTCGGCTCAAGGTCGTACAAATTAAGGAAATACTCAAGTTCATTCAAAACCTGACCGTTCATATAATCCTGTAATTCCGGTTTCACACCTGTTTCAATAAAATCATATGCCTCTCCGAGTTCCAACGTTGTACGACGTTTATTCACAAGACCTCTGTATTTCTTCTTTATTTCAAGAAACACATTTGAATCCATATCCGGTACACCGTAAGAACGAAGTCTTAACTTTTCCTTATATGCCGGTTTTGAAAGCGACTCTCTTATAAGAGAATTGTCTTTCGTGTCGTAATAAATATTTGCTATGGTATAAAGCGAATGTTCGCCGCAATGCGAATCAAGTTCCATATGCTCATCCATAATCTCCAAAACCTTATTAAAGGTTTTCGTGTCGAGCTTATACTTATGCTCGTAACGATTAAAAATCTCTATTGCCATAAGTCCTCATCTCCTCTTTTATCCTTTCGTTGATTTCATTGTACGGCATAATCCTTAAATAAACCTTAAAATGTAAAATTAATTTCAGAAAACTTTTCTCCGATGAAATTTCTACTATATAATACGCAAAAAAAATTTTAAAATTAAGGTACATTTAAGAAAACTATGCTATAATATAGACATAAAATGATAAAAGAGGGTGAGCGAATGCGAATACTTGTTGTAGAAGACGAGCTTCATTTATCGGAGGCTTTGTCACATATATTAAAGAAAAACAATTACACAGTTGACGTTGCAAACGACGGTGAAACAGGACTTGACGACGCATTAAGCGGTATATATGACGTTATTGTCCTTGATATAATGTTACCCAAAACGGACGGTATAACCGTTTTAAAAACCTTGCGTTCAGAGGGTTTTGACACGCCTGTTATACTTCTTACCGCAAAAAATGAAATTTCCGATAAAGTTCTCGGACTTGACAGCGGTGCGGACGATTACCTCGCAAAGCCGTTTAACACCGAAGAACTGCTTGCAAGAATAAGGGCATTAGGCCGCAGACGCGGTGAAATAGTAGCAAACACAAATACTATTTCATACGGTGATATAACTCTTAACACTTCTTCATTAAAGCTGACGGCAGGTTCGTCGGAAATAACTCTTACATTAAAAGAAAGCGAACTGCTTGAACATTTAATGTTACACAAAGAAATGGTTTGTTCAAAGGAACAGATTATAGAAAAATTATGGGGTTTTGATTCTGAGGCTGAATCCAATCACGTTGAAGTATATATATCATTTCTCCGCAAAAAACTTGCGTTCGTACATTCAAAGGTGTCCATTAACACCGTAAGAGGTGTCGGCTACACTTTAAGCGAATAGGGGGACTTGGGTATGTTTAAAAAACTTAGAAATAAACTTCTTATAATAAACACGCTCATAATTGCGGCACTTGTTTTATCGAGTTTTTCCGTTATTTATATTATGACGGCTCAAAACGTAAACAAAAGCATATCGCAAAAACTTGACAGAGCGATTGAATTTATTCGTCCCGACCACAATCCGCGGCAAAAAGACAATATGCAAAAGCCGATTGACGATGTACCGCCCGACCAAAACGGCGATGTACCGCCCAATCCGAATACAGTCGACCTTAATGCGGACAACACAAACAAAAATGACAAACAAAAGCAGGAATTTTCGCTTACATTCACTGTCACAACCGATACGGACGGCAATGTTGAAAAGATCAATGCACCGTTTGAATTAAACGAAGATTTCTATACCGACAAAATAAATGACATTATTTACGGTTCGGAGGACAAAGGACAAATCCGTTCGTCAAACGGTTACTGGTCATACAAAGTTGTACCGCTTGATACAGGTTTTATAATTGCATTTACGGAATGTCAAGCCGAACACGCAATGCTTAGAAATTTATTTTTGATACTTCTTTTAGTCGGCGTAGTTGCACTTACGGTAGCGTTTTTAATCAGTCTGTCGTCCGCAAACCGTTCAATCAAGCCGGTTGAAGAATCGTACAACAAGCAAAAACAGTTTGTCGCAGACGCATCACACGAACTGAAAACACCGCTTACAACGATTAATACAAATGTTGACGTACTTCTGTCACATCAGGAAAATACTATAGGCGAAGAAAAAAAATGGCTTGATTACATCAAAACAGAGACTGAAAGAATGACAAAACTCACAAATGACCTACTGTATCTCGCAAGAATTGACCACGATGACGGAAACGTGATTTTCAGTAAGGTTTCATTTTCGGAGGCAGCTGAAAGCGTTATACTTCTTATGGAGGCAGTCATTTTTGAAAACAACGTAAACCTTACTTACGACATCACTCCCGATTTATTCGTAAACGGCTCGACCGAACAGCTTAAACAGCTTGTTATGATACTTCTTGACAACGCAGTCAAGTACACACCGAAATCCGGCGATATTAATATAACTCTTACTCACGAATCATCTGATGCGGTATTGACAGTCAGAAATACAGGTGTCGGAATTTCTGAGGACGCACAAAAACAAATATTTGAACGTTTCTATCGTGAGGACAAGTCAAGAGCAAGAGAAAGCGGCGGTTACGGACTCGGTCTTGCAATAGCAAAAGCTATCACAACCGCTTGTAAAGGCAGTATTAAGGTTTACTCAAAAAAGAATGAATATACGGAATTTACCGTTAAAATACCTGTGGCTAAGTAAAGCCCCCTCCGTCACTCGTACCTCGTGACACCTCCCCTCAAGGGGAGGCAACAAAAAAGACGACTGAGAAGTCGTCTTTTTTGTTACTCAACAATTAACTTATTTATATTAACAACGTCACCTGCACCCATTGTAAACACAATATCGCCCTCTTTGACGTTCTTTTTCAAAAACTCGGCAATATCCTCGAATTTATCGATATACTGTGCATTTACTCCGCGTTTCTTAATATCCTCCGCAAGATTTTCAGGTTTTGTAACACCGTCAAACTTTTCACGTGCAGCATATATATGTGTCAAAATCAATTCGTCCGCATCATCAAATGCACCGACAAATTCGTCCCACAATGTTCTTGTTCGTGAGAAAGTGTGCGGCTGGAACACGCACCAAACTTTATTGTGCGGGAATTTTTGTGCCGCGTGAAGTGTCGCTTTTATTTCTGTCGGGTGGTGTGCATAGTCGTCAATCACAACCGCACCGTTTAAAAATCCTTTTTTCTCAAAACGTCTGTGCGTACCTTTAAATGTTTCAATACCCTTTGCGACAGTTTCCGCGTCAATGCCCATAAGATTACATACCGCAACCGTGGCAAGCGAATTTAAAATATTGTGTTCGCCCGGGACATTAAGTTTTATATGACAAACCTTTTCACCGTTTTTCATAACGTCAAAGCTCGGAAAACCTGCGTGATACACAATGTTTTCAGGGTAATAATCAAACTTGCTTTCCATTCCGTAAGTGATTATGTTAAGGTCGTCTGCGTTTTCAAGCACTTTTTGAACATTCTTATCTCCGCCCATTGCAACGACATAACCTATATCCTTTGTCAAGTACGCAAACTGTCTGAAACTTGCGATTATTTCGTCAATTCCCGAAAAGAAGTCAAGATGATCTTCCTCAACATTTGTTATAAGGGCAATTGTAGGATAAAATTTCAAAAAGCTGTTTGTGTATTCACAAGCCTCTGTAACAAAATAATCCGATTTACCCGTTCTGATATTTCCGCCGATTAAATCAAGCTCACCGCCTACGCTGATTGTAGGGTCAAGATTTGCACCGATAAGTGCGTGTGCAAGCATTGATGTTGTCGTTGTCTTGCCGTGCGTTCCGCTTACGCCGACAGCGTGCTTGTAATTTTTCATTATCGCACCCAAAAACTCGGCTCTGTCTATAAGGCGAATACCCTTTTCCTTTGCAAGCACAATTTCGGGATTATCGGCTTTTGCCGCCGCCGTATATACAACAAGCGATGCCTTATTTATGCCGTCCTCGTTAACGGCACCGTGACCGTACACAATATCCGCACCCATATTTTCAAGCTTTTCGGTTATAGCACTCTTATTCCAGTCCGAGCCGGAAACGCCGTAGCCGTCTTTAAGCACAATTTGTGCCAAACCGCTCATACTTATTCCGCCTATACCGATAAAATGTATATTTGCCGTCTTATCTATATCAGACATTTGAAATCTATTCATCATATATCCCCTCGTATCTCATATTAATATATTAATTATATACCTTTATCAACAAATTGAAAACCCTTTTTTATAAATTTGCCCAATTAAAAATCGTATCTTGTAATTTTTTCGCCATTTTCACCATAAAATCTGTGCAAAGCACTTGACAAATTGAGCGAATTGCTATATTATTAAATTAGTAAAATTTGTCGGAAGGTGATGAAAAACATGGAAATTACAGACATCAGAATTAAAAAAGTAGCCAGCGAAGGAAAAATGAAAGCTGTCGCATCTGTTACATTTGACAATGCGTTTGCTGTCCATGACGTAAAGGTTATTGAAGGTCCGGAAAAGCTGTTTGTTGCTATGCCAAGCAGAAGAACTCCTGACGGTGAGTACAGAGATATTGCTCATCCGATAAACAGTGATATGAGAAATATGCTCGAAAGCAAGGTTCTTGCCGCATATGATGCGATTGAAGACGAGCCTGCTCCGGAAACAGCTGAATAATATAAAAGACAGATTACTTTTTGTAATCTGTCTTTTATATTATTTTATTCCAAAGCATTTTTTTGCATTTTCATATGTTGCGTTTTCGATTTCTTCAACAGAAATACCCTTTACCGCCGCAAGTTTTTCGGCAACATAGTGGATATAAAGCGAACTGTTTCGCTTTCCTCTGTGCGGTTCCGGTGTAAGGTACGGCGAATCGGTTTCAATAACAATTCTGTCAAGCGGTACATACTTCGCCACTTCAACAGGTCTTACCGACTTTTTAAACGTAAGTGAACCACCGAACGCGATATACATTCCCCAATCAAGTATTTCCTTTGCCATTTCAACACTTCCCGCATAGCAATGAAATACTCCTCCGACTTCGCTCACCTTATGTTCACGCAAAATATCCATACAATCCTTATGCGCTTCTCTGTCGTGTATAACAACCGGCATTTTAAGCTCTCGTGCAACGTCCACTTGTCTTGCAAACCACTTTTGCTGAATATCACGCGGTGAAAAATCATAAAAATAGTCAAGTCCTATTTCACCTATCGCTTTAACTTTCGGATTTTTTGCATATTCCTTCAGCTTATCCATATCCGCCTCGGTAAGTTCTGAAACCTCGTGCGGATGTATTCCGACCGATGCATAGACGAACGGATATTTTTCACATATCGCAAATATATCCGGCACCTCGTCAAGTGACGAACACGAATTTAAAATAAGTCCGACATTATTTTCATTCATCGCCGACAGCACTTCATCGACATCATCTTTAAACCTCTCATCATTATAATGTGCGTGAGAATCAAACAACATAACTTTCACCTGATTTCTAAAATTTCTTTTTCCGTTATCACAAAATTCATCGGAACATCGTGACTTTCCGTAGGTATTTTTTCAAGTATCTGAAAATCATAACAAAGCCCTATTTTCACTGCTTTGCTGCTTTCAAGCAGTCTGTCGTAATACCCTTTTCCAAATCCCATTCTTCCGCCGTTACGGTCAAATGCAAGTCCCGGTACAAGAATAACGTCAATATTATTTTCGTCAGCCTTTCGTACCGTTTTCGGCTCTAAAATGCCATATGCACCCTTTTTCATATCGTCCATACTGTTTATATACGAAAGTGACAACGTACCGCTCTCAATATCGGTTATCGGCACAACAATTTTTTTGTCCTGTTCCCAAAGTTCTTTGATTATTTCAACGGTATCAGGTTCTTTAAACGCAGATATGAACGTACATATTGTTTTGGCTTGTTTCACACGCTCAACCCCAAGCAGCCTTTGACGAATTTCATCACTTTTAATTTTAACCTCGTCCTTAGATAATGCACGACGTTTGGCACGCATATCTTCCCTTATCTCGTCCTTAATCAATACTGCATTGTCTCCTTTACTCTGTCGGCAGTTTCCTTGTCCTTTAGAATAGCCAGCATGGCAAACCCGAAATCAGCCGCCGCGCCTGCGCCCTTGCCGGTTATAAACTTACCGTCAACAACAACTTTATCCGACTTTACGTCTGCACCGTAAAGATACTTTTCGTAACCCGGGAAACAAGTCGCTTTTTTATCCTCAAGTAACATTTTCTTACCCAAAATTGACGGTGCGGCACAAATTGCCGATACATAAATACGGTTTGCAACCGCATAATTCAAAAGTCCGTGTACGTCGTTTGACGCGTCAAGAATTTCGTGACCGATACCGCCCGGCAACATTAAAAGTTCCATCTTTTCAGGCTCAACCCCGTTAATCTCAATATCGGCTGTCACCTCAATACCGTGTGCGCCGGTTACCGTCTTGCTCTTTACACCTACTGTTGTAACATCAACACCGCCTCTTTTCAAAATATCTATAGGTTCGATTGCCTCAACTTCCTCGAAACCGTCCGCAAGCATTACATATACCATAAAAATCTATCCTTTCATCTTTTTTTACTATTATATCACGCCTATCAACAATTCACAATAAGTTTACATAATTTTTGTTGTTTTATATTCAAATATCTGGTATAATATTAATAAAGTTATATGGAGCGAATTTTTTTCATATACTAAATTTAAAATAAACGGAGGAATATATATGCGAGAGAAAATTGTACCTATCGAAGTTACTCCCGAAATGATGAAAATGCTTGAAATTTGTAAAAAGAATAAAAGCATTAATCCTGAGTTATATACCAAATATGACGTTAAAAGGGGGTTGAGAGACATTAACGGTAAAGGTGTTCTTGCCGGACTTACCGAAATAGGCGAAATTCATGCCTATGATACACTCTCTGACGGATCATCAAAACCTTGTGACGGTAAACTTTATTATCACGGCTATGATGTCGAGGACCTTATTAAAGGTTTTATCCGCGACAAAAGGTTTGGCTTTGAAGAAGTTACATATTTACTTCTTTTCGGCGAACTTCCAAATAAAAATGAGCTTGATATTTTCACAAAGACACTTTCACATATGCGAACTATTCCCCCTTCATTTGTGCGTGATATTATCATGCAAGCACCGAGTAAGGATATGATGAACGCACTTTCAAGAGGTGTGCTTACGTTGTATGCTTATGATGATAAAGCCGACGATGTGTCACTTCCGAACGTTTTAAGACAGTGTTTGCAGTTAATCGCGCAATTTCCGTTGTTGTCGGTTTACGGCTATCAGGCGTTTAAGTATTATCATGAAAACGACAGTTTTATCGTTCATGCACCTAAACCGGAGCTTTCGACTGCGGAAAATATACTTCATATGTTGCGTAACGACAGTCAATATACAGAGCTTGAGGCGAGAATTCTTGATATTGCGTTGATACTTCACGCCGAACACGGTGGCGGTAACAACTCAACATTCACTACTCACGTAGTCACTTCAAGCGGTACGGATACCTATTCAACTGTTGCCGCGTCTTTGGGTGCGCTGAAAGGTCCTAAGCACGGCGGTGCTAATATTAAGGTTACGCAAATGTTTGAGGATATGAAAAAGAATATTAAAAACTGGAATGACGATAAAGAGATTGAGCAATATCTTTCTGATTTGCTTAATAAAAAAGCGTTCGATAAATCTGGACTTATTTACGGTATGGGTCACGCGGTTTATTCACTTTCCGACCCGAGAGCGAATGTTTTTAAGTCATTCGTTGAGAGCCTTTCAAAAGAAAAAGGCAGAGAGGACGAATTTAATTTGTATTCAAGGGTTGAACGACTTGCTCCGCAGGTCATCGCAAGTGAACGCAAAATGTATAAAGGCGTCAGTGCAAACGTTGACTTTTATTCGGGCTTCGTTTACAGTATGCTTGACTTGCCGATGGAATTGTATACACCTATGTTCGCAATCGCAAGAATTGCCGGTTGGTCGGCTCACAGAATTGAGGAACTTGTCAATCCGGGTAAAATCATTCGTCCCGCATATAAAAGTATCGCACCTCACAAAGAATATGTTCCTCTTGACAGCAGAGATTAAAAATAAACAATCCCAATGCATTGCATTGGGATTGTTTAATAGTTGCATAAAGTCAATATCCAATGTATTAAAAAACCAAACATTATAATTGATAATATTGTATAATCAATTTTTTTGGATTTAAATATTCTGCCGTCAAACAGAATATATGCAAAAATAATCGGCAAGCTTATAAACATATAATTATATTCAAATGCCGCTTTAAAGTCACCATGCACCAAAGCCACACATGCACGGGTTATTCCACACCCCGGACAAGGATAATGAAAAAGGAATCGCCAAACACAGCCCACACCCGAGATATAGAGAAATGCCAACAAGGTAAGTACTACCGCCATATATAACATCTTTAAAAGCGGTTTTTCCACGAGCTTTTCTTTGTGTAAAAAAACAGAGTCCCATTTTAATTTGAAACTCTGTTTGTCCATCAACTTATTCATTACTCCTTAAGAGGAACTCCGTTAGCATCTTTATTAATTTTACCCGTCAAAATCATAATTCCTTTAATAAGTCCCCAAATAGCTCCTGCACCGAAACAGATTGATAATGCAATTTGAGCAATAGCCTTACCGGTATATCCAAGATAAAAATTATGAATACCCAATCCACCAAGGAAAATTCCTAAAAGACCCGCTGTCATTTTTGACTTTTGAGTTTCCGGATTAATATTTGGAGTATTATCTATAGCAAATCCGCAGTTTGTGCAGACATTTGCACCCGGTACAACTTCTTTTCCGCAGTTCGCGCAATATTTTACACCAGTCCCCTTTGCAAATCCACATTTAACACAGATAGCAGCATTTGAATCTATTTGTTCCCCACAATTTCTACAATACATATAAAACCCTCCTATAAAATATTCAAACATATAGTAATATTTTTTATACATTATAAACAATTATAGGAGTGGAATTGAATTAATCTTAAAGATTATTGTATTGTAAAAATTCATTCAATTTTATGTTTAAATTCCGTTATTTTGACATTAAACAAACCGTTTCCACATGACTTGTATGCGGGAACAGGTCGAAGGCGGTGGTGGCGGTTATGGTATAGCCGTTATCGTTAAGAAAACGTGCATCTCTGGCGAGAGTGGCGGGGTTACAGGAAACGTACACTACACGTTTGGGTTGTGCTTTAATTATTGCTGTGAGTGTTGATTCATCACTGCCCTTACGCGGCGGATCGAGAATAACCACGTCCGGCCGTTCGCCTTTTTCTATCAATTTCGGCACGATATTTTCTGCGCTGTCTGCGTAAAAAATTGCGTTCTCAATACCGTTTTTCACTGCATTTTCTTTTGCGTCTTCGATTGCACGTTCAACAATTTCTACACCTACAACGCTTTTTGCGTTTTTAGCGGCACACAGCGAAATTGTACCGATACCGCAATAAATATCCATCACGCTTGTATTTTCATCAATATCCGCATACTCCAAAGCTTTACTATACAGTTTTTCGGTCTGTACCGGATTGATTTGAAAAAAGCTTTGAGGCGAAATATCAAATTTCACTCCACAAAGTGTATCTGAAATCCTATCCTTACCCCAAAGAATTACATTTTCCTCCGTAAGCACAAGATTATTTCTCTTAGTGTTAATATTAAGCACGATGCTTACAATTCTATCCGAAACCTTTCTCAATTTTGAAATCAATTTTTCACGTTTCGGCAAACTTTTTGCATTAACGGAAACGACAACCATAATCTCATTTGCAGAAAATGATTTACGTGTAAAAACACGCCTGACAATGCCTTTATGCGACCTTTCATCA
This sequence comes from Hominilimicola sp., assembly GCF_046972485.1. NCBI lineage: Bacteria > Bacillati > Bacillota > Clostridia > Eubacteriales > Oscillospiraceae > Hominilimicola > Hominilimicola sp. The sequence continues at coordinate 15,827 of NZ_JBKVWU010000008.1, read as the reverse complement.
TATGCACTGACATTATTTTCATTCATATAATCAATTACCGCATCATTTATTTCCTTATTAATTTCATCACCAAGGCTGCAATCATCAAGCGGAATAATGTCATGACTTCGCATTGCGTAGAAACCGCAAACATTTTTACCATACACATTTCCGACAGGAAAAACCATTTTATTTCTATACCGTTCCGGCACGTCCATACCGACAATTCCGTCAATCTTAAAATTCTCAAACTTGCCTATTCTCTGCATCGCATTCTCAACAATATCACGTTTTATATCAAGCTGTGCGTCATACTTTATATGACGAATTTGGCAACCGCCGCACCTTTTATAATGTTGGCACATAGGCTCACAACGTTTATCCGATGGTTCTATAATTTCCAACGCCTTACCGTATGCAAAATTTTTCTGCACTTTGACAACAAGCATTTTAATTTTATCGCCGTCCACCGTTTGCGGTACAAAAACCGCAAATCCGTCTATATGCGCAACTCCGTTACCGTCCGAAGAAACAGAATCTATACAAGCAACGTACTCTTTATTTTTTTCAACAGGAATCATAATTTACCTCTTATTTGTTTTGTATAATAGTTTTATTATATCATTCATTAATGGTATATGCAAGATTTTAGCAAAAAAAGAAGCGGTATAAACCGCTTCTTTTAAAATTCTTATTTAAGAATTAGTCGTTATTAACGATTAGGTAGATTTCTTGAGCTTCGTCCTTATCTGTAGTTCTAACTACTGCGAATACTACATCGTCGATAACATCTTCGTGTTCAAGGTTAAGAATATCTTGACCACCTACTGTTGTCTTAGCAGCCTTAACGTCAGGTGTTGATGCAATACCTTCGTCAAGAAGAACTCTTGAGTTATCTGATCTTGCTGCGAAGTCATATGTGTAGATCTTAGCGTTGCTGTAGTTTACTTCAAGACCTTCGTCATAGTTTACTACATACTTACCCTCAGCATTTGTTGTAACTGTACCGATTGTGATGTTGCTACCGCTCTTATCAACAACAGGACCGAATACAACGTTTACATCGTTGTCATCATCTGATAGAAGATCAGCGAACTTTGTATCTGCAAGAACTGATGATTGCTTCTTGAATGCGTTAGTTCTAAAGTCTTCAAATGATGAACCGTTTAGAACATTCTGAGCAGCGAATACTGAGTAGATTCTTGAGATGTAGCCTTCTGAGTTAGTAGCGTAAACAAGTACGTCACCTTCGTCAAATGCGTTATCTGCTACTGTTTCACCCTTGTTACCTGTGATTACAACGTCATCATCAAGAATGAATTGCTTTTCTTCACCGTTTACAACCAAGTTGTAAGCTGTCTTATCGCCGTCATTGTCGACTACTTCACTACCGTTGAAGATAGCAAGCTGTGTTTCTGAATTGAATACGCTTGATGTACCTTCTGTAATGATTACGAATCTGTATGTGTTGTCTGACTTAGACTTATCATAACCGTAAGCTACATAGTTGCTACCGTCGTTTAGAGATGAAACAACTGAGTATGTATCCTTTGTATCAACTTCTGATAGGTCAAGGATTACTGTTGAGTCAGCCATCTTAACTGAACCAATCTTGTTACCTGATTCTTTGTATTCAGCATCAGCAGCTGTTGGAGCGATTACGCCACCATTCTTAATTGTGATCTTGTTTGAAGATGAGCTTACTGAATATTCTACAACCTGTTCCGGATAAGCAACTGACTTAGGTTGTGATGTGCTATATTTAGGTTCATCAAAAGCTACTACCTTTGATTGCCAATCTTTTGTTGTTGTATCTATCTTATTTTCCTTTTTAGCATCTGAATAGAATGTAGCATACTTCAAGTATGTTGCATATTCATTAACCTTATCGCTGTCTACTTTGTACTCTTCTTCAGTACCTTTCTTAGTAATGATTTGAGCCATGTAGTCGCCGCCGGCCTTCTTGTAGATGTTCTTCAATACGCCGTAGTTCTTTGATACTGAGTTTTCGTCAGCCTTAGCGATTCTGCCGAAGTGATCAAGGTATAGGCTATATTCTGTTGATGTTTCAACATCGATATCCATACCTTCAGCAGCCTTATACTTTGTACCGCCGATTGTGTATTCACCCTTTGAATCGTTAATGCTTGTGCACTTAACGCCGTCAACAACGTTTCTTGTAACGATTACATCATAGAAGCTTGAATCCTTGAATGAACCTGTTGTATCGTATGAAATGTTAAGTACGTCGTTTTGTTGAAGATCTTTAGCTTCGATATCTTTACCGTCAAGTTTGAATGAATATGTGTAGTTATCATCATCCTTGTTTACTGTCATCTTAGCTTGGATACCTGATGAATATGTATCGAAGTTTACTGATGTTTCGTTTGTCTTGTCGATAACTTCATCAACAATAGCTGTTACATATGAAGATACCATGATTGTGTTATACTTAGCTGATGTGCTTGTTGAACCAGTTTCTGTTTCCTTTTGAAGTGTTACAGATGCTGTTTCGTTCTTATCAAGATAATCTCTTAGCTCTGCAATAGATTTTGATGATTCAACGCCGTTGATATAGATTGTAACGCCGTTTGTTGTATCAAGTTGATACTTTGTTGAACCCTTTGTTGTACCTGCCGGGAAGAAGTAAAGAGCTTCGTCTGTTGACTTGTTTTCATCAAAGTCTTCTGAAGCAACTGTTACGCTCTTGTTTGCAGCAGCAGCAGCGATTGAAAGAATTGTGAATTCATCATCGTCATTCTTTTGGATAAGTGCCTGAGAATATGTTCTTAGGTAGTTATCAGCCTTTGAATCGCCGATGTACATATCTTCTGAAACAGGTGAATCTGCCTTAACTTCTTCATCGTCGAAGTTGTCAGCTTTTTCAACTTGGAATGTAACCTTGTCAGTATCAACTGAACCAGTCTTGCTTGTTTCTGTTACACGACCGTATACTTTGTATGCGTCATGCTTTTCTGTGAATAGAGTTTCGTATGCTCTGCCTTCTTTACCGTCTCTTACTTCAAGATTAGGTGTCTTTGAACCGTTCCACTCTGTCTTCCAGCTTGCGATTACGCAAAGAGGAGCGTCCATAGCGTTGTCGATCATTTGAGCAACCTGAGCTCTTGTAAGTTCTGTGCTGTCTGTGATACCTGAGATACCCTTTGTGATATCAAGTGAAGCAGCATATGTCTTGTAGCCTGTTGGCCATCCGCCTTGAGCTTGTGCATATGTTTCGTAACCGATAGCACTTACAAGCATCTTTTGAGCCTGTACATATGTAACGTTAGCGTCTGGATCAAATTCTGTATCGCTCATACCTGCGATGAAACCGTTAGCAACACCTTGGTTGATGTAGCCTTTAGCCCAGTGATCTGCTGAAACATCAGCGAACTTTGTTGATTCTGTTGATGCCTCTGCTGATGAACGTTCTGCAAGAGCGTCAACGATCATCTTTGTGATTTCAGCTCTTGTTACAAGCTTATCCGGACCGAATGTGCCGTCATCATAACCGCTGATTACGTCAAGAGCTGAAAGTTCTTGAACAGCCTGTGCGTAGCTTGCTGTAGATTCTACGTCAGGGAAATCAACTGCGAAAGCGGCAACTGAAGATGCTACCATAGTAAGAGCAGCAACTGATGAAATTACCTTTTTGAGATTCTTATTCATAGTCTCAAATCCTCCCTTTTTGATTCTTTGTTTGTGAAGGGTTTCCTTAAATGTTTTGTATGCACCCTTCTTTGCATTACAAAACTACATTACACATTGATTATACCACGCAAACTGTGTATAAGTCAATGACGTATTACAGTTGTAAAAAAACTGTAATTCTTGTCACATCTCGGCTACAACCTGCTTTGCCGTTTTGTGACTCATATTACGGTAACAATTTTCAACTAACGCTTCTACCCTATTATTCGAAAACTGCTACTGAATATTTTACTCTTTCATAAAGCTGTTGTCAACTACTTTTTTCTGCCAACCCGATCTTTTTCATAAAATTTTATAATTAGCACAAAATCTATGTCCAATTCACGGATTTTTTGGTCAAATTGATTATGTCAACCAATGCTTTTATGTTTTACAATAGATTAGACGTATGTTTTCCGAAAAAGTTCCGCTTTTTTTGAAAAAATTTTAAAAAATTTATTGAAATCATTATTTTTTCTTAATATAATAGTGTAAACAAACTGAAAGGACTACACATATGGCTAAATATTATGCCGTCAGAAACGGCTATCATACAGGAATTTTTAACACTTGGGACGAATGTAAAAAGGAGGTTTCCGGTTTTTCGGGTGCGGAATATAAAAGTTTCACAAAGCTTGAGGACGCAAAAGCTTTTTTAGGCGAAAACGAACAAATAAGTTTATTTGACGAACCGAAAGACAATAAAAGCACCGCCGTTGCATATGTTGACGGAAGTTACAACATCTCCACAAAAGAATATGCGTGCGGAGTTATTATTTTCTATGAGGGGAAAGAAACGACATTCAGCCGAAAATTTTCAAATCCCGAAAACGCCTCAATGAGAAATGTTGCGGGTGAAATTGAGGGTGCAAAACTCGCAATGCAGTTTTGCATTGACAATCATATAGAAGAAATAGACATTTATTATGATTACGAAGGTGTCGAAAAATGGTGTACGGGTGCTTGGAAAACAAACAAATCCGGCACAATTTCTTACAAGCAATTTTATGACGAAATAAAAAAATCGGTAAAAGTTTCATTTAACAAGGTAAAAGGTCACTCCGGCGACAAGTACAACGATGTCGCCGACAGACTCGCAAAAGACGCTTTGGGAATTAAATAAATTATTTTTGCAGCAATGCAAAAACAGACAAGCCAATTAACCGACTTGTCTGTTTTTCTTTTAATACTTTTTCAAATCACAATACACTCTTATCCAACCGGTGTCAAGTTCTTTACTGCTCTTTTCCTGCCAAATATAGATTAAATCATTTTCAATCTTAACGCTGCCGTTATGGATTTTGCTGTCATTATCGTTTATCACAACCGACGATGTATCAAATTGGATATAATATGCCGGTTTTGTTTCATCGTCAACATCAAGTGCGCATTTGAACATATTATTATTTTTATTGTCATTTACTATCGTCAAACCGTCAGGATAATAATAGTAATTGCCGTTATATCTGATTATTGACGCACCGAACGATTTTTTACCGTCCTCCTGTGCCGCCTCGGTTACAAAGTCATTCCATTCCCATGACGCAAGTTCAAATCTTCCCTTTGTGCCGCCGTCAACTATAAGCGGTGCAACGTCATCATCTCCGACAACATCAATTACAAACTGTGCATATGCGCTGTTATCCCAAAGCGAACTTGAGTTTGACTTAACCGTAAGATGTGTCTGTCCCGATTTTTTCATATTAAGCTTATCCGCCGTTACGGTATACTTACTTCTCGGAAGTTCTTCCCTTGCACCGCCTGCATATACTGCCGTTACAGTCAAGTTCTTTATAACCTTATCAACTTCTCTGCCTATGAACACCATTTTACTAGGATTATTTTCGTCAAGCATATCGTCCTCATAATACGTATCAGGTCCGCTTACCGTCAAATATGCGATTTTTTCGCCGATTTGCGGTTTTTCCGCCACTTCAACCGACACGTCTTTCATAAGCGCGAACTTAATCTCTTTATCCGATATATCCTTATGCTTTTTACACATAAGCGCAAGTTTTTCTTCACCTGTTCTGATATAATAATTTGTCGACGGATATTTTTTACTTAATCCGGTCTTTTCATTAAGGCTTGAAATCAATTTTTGATAATTTCCATTTTGGATAAGGTCGTGCCAATATGTTTCGCCTGTTTTCATTTCGTCCGTAAGCTCGTCCGAAAGCATATTCAGCATTATGCTCATATGCGTACTGCACTTTGCCTTATTACGATTTATAACGCACTGCACAAGTGACGGTACTATTACCACGCACGACAAAACAATTACAACCGCTCCGACACCGAATTCGACCGGTTTTATTTTCTTAAATTTTGAGCCGATTGACGAAAATATATTTCCTAACATTTTCTTAATCTTTTGTAAATTTATTTTTTTCAAATTATTTTTTTTCAAAACTGCACCTCAAATTATAATTTTCTGTAAACTGCAAAATACATTGTTGTAAAACACGCCAAACCGCCTATCAAATTTGAAATCGGCTCTGCCAAAAATACTCCGTTTACTCCGAACCATATCGGAAGAAGAAGTATAAGCGGTATTACCACTATTCCCTTTCTCAATATAGAAAAGAATATCGCAAACTTCGCTTTCCCTATTCCGACAAACACCGTCTGCCCCGTAAACATAAACGCCATAAGGAAAAATCCGAAAAAGTATATATGCAATGACGGTACACCGGCAGTTATAAGTGCCGCATCGGCAGTGAATATTCCTATAAGGAATTTCGGAATCAGCAAAATTATAAACCATGCCACTGTACTGTATATAATAAGCATTGCCGCCAAATACCGTATCGCCTCTTTAACCCGTCCGTTTTCACCTGCACCGTAGTTAAAGCCGATTATCGGCTGTGCACCGTTTCCCAAACCCGTTACAGGCATTTGCAAAACTTCTCTTATAGAATTGATTATAGTCATAACTCCGACATACACGTCCGAGCCGTAATTCTGCAAACTCACGTTACACGCAATCTGTACCGCGCTGTTTGTCACCGACATTGTAAATCCCGAAAGTCCTAAAACAAGTATCTTCTTTACACGTTTTGCCTGACAGCGCATTGCGGAAAGTTTTATTTTTATAATCGTATTTTTGCCGGTTAAAAATTTAAACGTCCAAACCGACGCGGCAAGCTGTGACAAGACTGTCGCAAGTGCCGCACCCTGTACGCCCATTATATATATAAATATCGGGTCTAAAATAATATTCAGCACCGCTCCGATTACGACGGTAAGCATACCCGTTTTACCGAAGCCCTGTGCATTTATGAACGAATTAAGTCCCAAACTCATCATAACAAACACGTTACCCAAAAGGTAAATCGTTATATATGAATTTGCATATTCAATCGTATTTTCACTTGCACCCAAAAGATACAAAAGCGGTCTTTTTACGATTAATCCGACAACCGTAAGACACAAACCGAATATTACAAGCAGTGTCACGCTGTTGCCGAGTATCGCCTCAGCCTCTTTTTCGTTGCCCTCACCGCGTTTTATCGAAAACAACGGTGCACCGCCCATACCGATAAGGTTTGCGAAAGCGATTACAATAGTTATAATCGGCAGACAAACTCCGACGCCTGTCAATGCAAGTGACGAATTTTCGCCCATTCTTCCTATATAAATTCGGTCTACTATACTGTAAAGTACATTGATAAGCTGTGCAAGCGTCATCGGAATAGAAAGTCTTAATATATTTGATATTATACTTCCCTTTGAAAAATCGTTTACTACTTGTTTAGCCATTCTTCCGCCGCCTCAATTTGTGTTTGTATTTCTTTTTCAAGTATTCCGTCCGAATTTTCTTCGACCTTACAAATCACTTTACTTTGAGTCGTAAACATCACTCGGACAAAAAACTTATCCTCGACTTTATCGTATATTCTTCCGGCACTCAGTGTACCGCCGGCAATACTCGCCGGACTGTTTGCGATATATCCGACCTTGCCGATAATCGGCAATTTTACGGTTATCGCCTCTGAATCATATTTGTTTGACGGCTCTTTTACGCAGATAAGCACGTTTCCTATTGCAAAAGGCTTTTTATGATAATAATTCGCAAAGCCCGTTACCGTTACATACAAATCTTCCATAAATCCGCCCCCAATCATCAATATATTATCCGAACCTGTAAACAGGTTCAAAAATCATATTTGTTATTATATCATTTTATATTTGTTTTGTCTACTTTTTTTACTACTCCTTCACCGTCAAATAAAGGAATAAAGCTTTCCGAAACAGTACCCCCCTCCTGCACAAAAGCATTTTCGACACCGATTTCAACCGCAAAGTCAAGCACTTCGTCATATTCGCTTTCCGTAACTTTTCTGTTTATTTCGGGATATTTTAAAACACTTTCAAGCGGTGTGTACTGATTCATTATGCTCATATAAATATCATCGCCGTATGTGTTATACAGATATTTAATCACTCTTTTTGAATTGTCGGTATATGACGGCAAAACAAGATGTCTTACGATTATTCCGCGTTTCATCATACCGTTTTCGTCAAATTCACAACCTCCGGCTTGTCTTACCATTTCATCTATCGCTCTTTTTGCGTGTATCGGATAATCCTCTGCTTTTGAATACTTTTTTGCAAGTACGCTGTCGGCATATTTAAAATCCGGTAAATAAATATCTATATAACCGTCAAGCATTTTCAGTGTATCAACGCTTTCATAGCCGCCGCAGTTATACACAATCGGAATATCAAGTCCTTTTACCGCATCGAGTGCCTTTATAATATGCGGTACATAATGAGTTGGTGTTACAAGATTTATATTGTTTGCGCCTTTATCCTGAAGTTCAAGAAATATTTCCGCCAACCTGTCCGATGTTATTTCAAAGCCTTTATGCTCCGAAGATATTTCTCTGTTCTGACAATACACGCACCCAAGATTACATCCCGAAAAAAACACTGTTCCCGAACCGCTCTCACCGGAAATACACGGTTCTTCCCACATATGCAGTGCGACACGTGCCACATAAAGCTTATCACTCTGGCCGCATACACCGACTATCCTGCTTCTGTCAACACCGCAGTTTCTCGGACAAAGTCTACATTCTCTGTAATAATTCATCGCAATATTTCCATAACCTTGTCAAATGCCGCCGCTGTCTTTTCCAAATCAGCCTTAGTATGTGCGTCAGACAAGAACAACGACTCAAATTGCGACGGTGCAAGATAAATACCCTGTTTAAGCATTTCGTTAAAGTATACTTTGAATTTTTCGATGTCCGACTTTGACGCGGTTTCAAAATTTGTTACGTCATTGTCCGTAAAGAATACACTCATCATTGAGCCTACTCTGTTTACACGAACATTCACGCCGTATTTTTCAGCCGACTTTTTAAATTCACTCTCAAGATATGCACCCTTTTGTTCAATTTCTTCATATATATAGGGGTTTTCCTGCAAATATTTAATCTGTGCGTTACCCGCCGCCATTGCAAGCGGATTACCCGACAATGTACCTGCCTGATAAACAGGACCTGTCGGCGAAACAAATTCCATAATCTCACGTTTACCGCCGTATGCGCCGACAGGCATACCGCCGCCGATAATTTTTCCGAATGTGACAATATCCGCATCCAAACCAAATCTGCCTATTGCACCCGATGCAGATAATCTAAATCCCGTCATAACCTCGTCCACAATAAACACGCTTCCGTACTTTTTCGTTATCTCGCGAATTTTCTGCAAATATCCGTCTTTAGGCGGTACAACACCCATATTTCCTGCTACAGGCTCAATTATAACTCCGGCAATTTCATTACCCATTTTTTCAAATGCGTCCTCTATTGCGTCAATATCATTGTACGGCAAAACAAGCGTATACTTTGCAAAATCTTCAGGCACACCTGCCGATGACGCACTTCCGAAAGTTGCCGCACCCGAACCGGCTTTTATAAGGAGCGAGTCGCTGTGTCCGTGATAACAGCCCTCAAACTTTATTATTATATTTCTGCCCGTGTAACCTCTTGCCAGACGTATCGCAGACATAGTTGCCTCCGTACCCGAATTAACCATTCTCACAACATCAACACAAGGAACAAGCGAACAAATTCTCTTTGCAAGCTCCGTTTCGGCAAGGCAAGGTGCACCGAAAGACATACCTTTATCGCAAGCCTCCTTAACCGCCTCCAAAACGATTTCCTTACAGTGTCCCAAAAACATAGGCCCCCATGAGCCGACATAATCTATATATTCGTTTCCGTCAATATCGTATATCTTACTTCCGTTTGCACGTTCTATAAAAAGCGGATAAGTTCCGACATTTTTAAACGCTCTTACAGGCGAATTAACTCCGCCGGGTATATATTTTTTAGCCTCGTCAAAGGCTGTTTTGCTTTTTGATGTATCCACAATATATCATTCCTTTTCTAAACAGATAAAAAAATTATACACCCTACTTAATTTATTGTCAATTCCCTTGATTTTTCGATATAATAGTGTTAAAATAGACAAGATATATCTAAATATATCCGTTTTCGGTAAACAAATATTTATAATAGATTGCAGACAAAACCTCTACGGTTTTGTCTGCTTTGTACGTTGGAGTTTGAGGTGTAGCCTCAAGTTTCAATCATTTCTGGCGACAGGTGCGGCAGAAATGGCTTAAAATCTAAAGTTTCGACTTTGGAGGAACTTTACGATTTTTTCTCTGATAATACTCAAAAATTACATCTATGATGTGATTTTTGGAGCTGTCGACATTTGTCGACAGGCTCATTTGTAAATATTTGTTTTCAAAAGGAGAAGCAGGGTGAAATTCCCTCATAGTCACGCTACCGTACAGTCGGATCGCCTACCGAAAATCGAGCGCATTTGTGCCTACGAACGATGGGTCAATGGCGGAATCATTCAGATTTTAAGCCATAGGATTTACCCAATCCCTACGGCTTTTTTTGGTATGTGAAAATCACAAGTTTTCTGCACTCCCAAAAAGTTTCATAACTGATTTAAGTGGTCACTTGTGTGCTAAAACATATTTCATAATAAGAAAAGGAGAAAAATTTATGTCTTTAGCAAACAGGAAAACAAAACTATTGGTGGCAATGCTTTCACTACTGCTTGTCATTCCTATGACAAACGCATTCGCAATGCACATTATGGAGGGTTATCTTCCTCCGAACTACTGTATTATATGGGGAGTTGTATGTATACCGTTCCTTATCGCAGGCGGTATCAGTATGCAAAAGCAAGCAAAGAAGAATAATAAAACAAAAATACTTCTTGCACTTGCAGGAGCTTTCGTTTTCATTCTTTCATCGCTTAAAATCCCTTCAGTTACAGGAAGTTGTTCACATCCGACAGGTACAGGACTCGGTGCAATTCTTTTCGGACCGTCGATTATGTCTTTACTCGGTATAATCGTGCTTTTGTTCCAGGCACTTCTTCTTGCACACGGCGGACTTACAACACTTGGTGCAAACACATTTTCAATGGCGATTGCCGGACCGTTCGTTTCATTCGGTATATACAAGCTTTGCCAAAAGCTTAACGCACCGAAAGGTCTTGCAGTATTTCTTGCCGCAACAATAGGTGATATATTCACTTATGTGGTAACATCATGTCAACTTGCACTTGCATTCCCTGACCAAAACTTCTTTGCATCACTTGTAAAGTTTATGGGAATCTTCGCAGTTACACAGGTTCCGATTGCCATTGCAGAGGGTATTCTGTCTGTTATGATATTCAATGTATTGGCTAAGAACTGTACAAACGAACTTAAGCAGCTTAATGTTATATAAGGGGGTATATATTAATGAAACTTTGGGTTAAAAATACAATATTGGCAGTTATACTTGTTCTTATAATTGCCGTACCGCTACTGTTTATGGGCGGTCACGAATTTGGCGGTTCTGACGACCAAGCATCAGACGCCATAAGTGAATTGGACGAAAGTTACGAGCCATGGTTTGAGCCGTTCTGGGAGCCGCCGTCAGGTGAAATCGAGTCACTTTTCTTCTGTCTTCAGGCAGGAGTGGGCGCCGGTATTGTCGGCTTTGTACTTGGCAGAGTAACAGCTAAAAAGAAAAATGATAATTGATAAATTAGCATATAATTCAAAACTCAGAAATATTGCACCTATTTCAAAACTTCTGTTTTCAATGTCGGTGCTTGTTATCTGCATATGGGCAAACAGCTTTTTGGTAAGCGTATTTACTGCGCTTACTATGCTGTTTCTTATTATTTTTATAGGAAAAACATCGTATAAAAACGTATTTCATCTTATGACTGTCCCGATAGTTTTTATTATTATGGGTGCGGCCGCAATAGCAATTTCAATCGGTCAAAATTCAGGCGATATGCTTTTTTCACTGCATTTCGGCAATACTTATTTCGGCGTGAGCCATACAAGTCTTTTATCGGCTGTTCGCGTTATGATTAAGTGTTTCGGTGCGGTAAGCTGTATGTATTTTCTTTCACTTACCACGCCTATGGTCGATTTATTCACTTTGCTCAGAAAAAGCATTATACCGAATTTTATAATCGAAATTGCGGAACTGATTTACAGATACATTTTTGTGCTGTTTGACGTATCGCACAGAATACACACCGCTCAAGACGCACGTTTGGGGTACAGCAATCTTCGTGTAAGCTACCACTCAACGGCACAGCTTGCGTCAAACCTTTTTATACGTTCCTTTAATCAAGCCGAAAAAACGTATACCGCTATGGAGTCACGCGGTTATGACGGCGAAATCAACGTTATTATGCCGAAGATTAATCATTCGGTCAAATTTAACGTATTTGCGGTCATATACGTCGTAATTACAACAGCGATTGCAATATTTTCAAGAAAGGCGGGGATTTGATGAATATTATCGAAACAGAAAACCTTTCATATAAATATGATGAAAGCCATTTTGCTCTTTCAGATTTGAGCATTGGCTTTGAAAAAGGGAAAATTACAACAATTCTCGGTGCAAACGGAGCAGGCAAATCAACATTGTTTCTGAATATGAACGGAATTTTAAAGCCGCATTCGGGGACAGTAAAATTTATGGGTAAACCGATAGGTTATTCAAAAAAGGAAATCAGAGAATTAAGAAAAAGTGTCGGAATAGTTTTTCAAGACCCCGACGACCAGCTTTTTTCCGCGTCTGTTTTTCAGGATGTGTCTTTCGGTGCAATGAATTTGAAATTGCCGCAGGACGAAGTTGTTCATCTTACCGAAAATGCACTTAAACGCACAGGTATTTTTGATTTAAAAGACAAGCCCACCCATGCATTAAGTTTCGGTCAGAAAAAACGTGCCGCAATAGCCGGCATACTTGTTATGTCGCCGGAGGTAATCATTCTTGACGAGCCGACGGCAGGTCTTGACCCAATGGGCGTAAGTGAGCTTATGCACCTTCTTCGCGATATATGCGAAAATGAGGGTACGACAATTATAATGTCAACGCACGATATTGACGTTGTGCCGATTTATTCAGACTATGTTTACGTTATAAATCACGGTAAGTTACTTACAGACGGTACTCCCGAAGAAGTATTCTCAAATCCGACGCTTTTGCGTGAACATAATTTAAGATTGCCGAGAATTGCACATTTACTTGAAATTTTGAATAAATGTGATAAACTTAATGTAGACTTCTCAAAAGCCACTATCGGCAAAGCAAGAGAAGAAATTTTAAATCTTATAAGGGGTAAATAACTATGGCAAAATTCTATTCCGTCGGAGTCGGTGCAGGTGACGGTTCATATATAACTCTCGGTGCGCTTCGTGCATTGGAACAGGCTGATATAATCGCAGTTCCCGTTAAAAAATACGGAGAAAAATCAACTGCACTTGAAATAATCCGCAAGGAATTTGATACGGATAAAAAAGAAATTTCAGAACTTGAATTCCGTATGAGCGGGGACACTAAAATCAGAGAGGAGTCCCGCAGAAATTCAGCCGAAAAAATTATATCGGCTTTAAAAGACGGAAAAGATGTTGCAATGATTACTCTCGGTGACGTTTCGGTTTACAGTACCTGCACATACGTTCACAACGCAGTGAAAAATGCAGGCTTTGAACTTGAAATTATACCCGGTATAACTTCATTTTGTGCCGCTGCGGACAAGGCACAGATAAGTCTTTGCGAGGGAAACGAATCGGTTGCGATTATTCCCTCGCTTAAATCAAATTTACTTGAAAAATATATTGCCGATTTTGATACGGTTGTGATTATGAAATCGGGCAACGATACAGATGTAATATACGACATTTTAAAAAAGTACGGACTTGAAAACAACGCGATTGTTTCAAGCTGTATCGGTATGGAAAACGAAATTATCGAAAAAATACAAAAAGGCAAATCATACGGTTATTTTACAACCGTTATTGTAAGAAAATAATCAGAAAGGTTATGGGATAATGGAACTGCTTGCAGTGAGTATCAGCCACGAAAATACTCCAATATCAATTCGTGAGAAAGTATCTTTTACAAAGAAAAAACAGGCTGAAATTTTAAAGTATATAAAACAGAATATCGCTGAAGAATGTGTGCTTTTGTCCACTTGCAACCGTTGTGAATTTTATCTTGCGGGGTATAATATGAAAGATAAATTCATTGACTGTTTAGTGTCCCTAACCGATGAATTTGTTAAAAAGTACATAAGCATATATGAGGGCGACGATTGTTCGCGTCATCTTGCACTTACCGCGTCGGGGCTTAAATCAATGATTCTCGGTGAGGATCAGATTTTAGGTCAGGTTAAAGACGCGCACGAATTTGCAAAAGAACATTTGTGCTGCGGAAAATATCTCAACACACTTTTCCGTATTTCCGTAACGGGTGCAAAAAAAGTTAAAACGGAAACGCTTTTATCGAAAACTCCTGTTTCCGCGGCAACCATTGCAATAAAACAGTGTCAAAATATTTTGGGGACACTAAATAACAAAAACATATTAATTATCGGTGCAAGCGGAAAAACAGGCTCTATCGTTCTTAAAGATTTACTGTCCCTTGACGGTGTAAATATTTATGCCACTTCGCGTACGCATGACGGCATTATAAACCACATTGACGGTGCGATTACCGTTGATTACGACAAGCGTTATGATAATCTTGATATGTATGACGCCGTAATCAGTGCCACGTCCAGTCCGCATATCGTACTTGAAAAAAGCAGAGCAAAAAACGCAATAAAGACTTGTAAAAAGCGAGTTTTTATCGACCTTGCAGTACCTCGTGACATTGAGATATTCGAGGATGAATACACAGTTTACAAAAATATTGACGATTTAACCGAAATCGCGGACAACAACAACAGAATTAAACAACAGGAAATTATGAAAGCCGAAAAAATTCTTCAAAAATATATTGATGAATTTCGTATATGGAAACTTTTTTCCGAAAGCGAAACATTATTCAAATCGGCAGAGAATAAAATTGAAAACGAGAGCGAAAAGAACACTTTTCGCCATAAAATATATAATCTGAAATCAGACAACAATTATGCAAAATTCAGTGAATTTATTATTTTGCTTAGGGAGAAATTAACGTGAGTATAATAAAAATCGGCTCAAGAAAAAGCCAACTTGCAATCAAGCAAACAGAGGCTGTAATCAAAAAATTGAAAGAGCATTTTCCAAACGACACTTTTGAAATTGTCGGCATTTCAACAAAGGGTGACCGTCAGCTTGATAAGTCGCTCCAAAGTTTCGGCGGAAAGGGTGTTTTTATAAAAGAAATCGAAACCGCACTTTTAAGCGGTGAAATAGATATGGCGGTGCATAGTGCAAAGGATATGCCGACAGAAATTTGCAACGGTCTTACGATAAGTGCCGCACTTCTTCGCGACGACAGAAGTGATGTGCTTGTTCATTTTGGGGACACTAAATTGTCCGATATAAAAATAATCGGTACAGGCAGTGCAAGACGTCAGTCACAGGCTGAAAAACTATTCCCGAATGCTGTTTTTAAGCCAATCAGAGGTAATATCGGTACTCGTCTTGAAAAAGTCAAAAACGGTGAATACGATGCGGTTATTATGGCTCGTGCCGCAATAAACCGTCTTGCCGTTTCCGACGTTAAAATCGAAAATCTCGGCGATAATTTCATATGCGCCGCAGGTCAGGGAATTCTTGCCATTGAAACTGCCGTCGGCAAAGCCGATAAATACGCACAGGCGATAAATGATAA